>NZ_JBNDHS010000140.1:0-11719 GCF_056755095.1 Rhizobium sp. SVR5-9E
CTAGGGTCTGGCGGCCCTCAAACAGCAGCGCCCGTAATGATGACTGCTGGAGGCCGGACCATGCGCCTTCGTGGGTAGCAAAGCAGACGGTATCTTTCGAAGATGCTAAGGCGCATCCCGCGCTAATCGCTTGCGTCATGTGCTCGCACTAAATGGCGCGGCACATCTGATCCAGAGGACCTCGGAACCATCCAAGGGAAAGGAAGAGACAAAAGTAGGTTTGCCACACGCTCCCAATACCTCAACTCAAACTTTCGCTAATGTTCCGGTTCAAGTAACGCACCGTGTGCCGCCTAGTCGAAAAGGCGGAACAGCGCCGCCGGACTGCCGATTACGCTGGCAATCGCCCCAAGCATAGCCAGTCCCAGCAGCAGCCACATTCCCCAGCCAGGCTGCCGCGGCTCTCCCTGATCTTCCGGCCTCAAGCGCTGACTTCCATCTCTTAAGTCATCGCCCTTTTCGCCGCCTCTCCGACAGATGGGGAAACGCAGGGGGCACATTGCAATTGTTCTGTTGGTACACCAGTTGTAAGCTATCGGCAGCTTCTGAAACGGGCGCTGCCGGGTGCGGACGCCGATAGCGTTCCAGCCCCAACAAAGGAGGACGACATGTCTTCCGCCTCCATTATCTACTCCAAGGACAATCTGATGCGAGCCGCGCGGCGGTTTCGCTACATGGACTTTCTCGTCAAATCAACACCAGCACTGAGTCTGGCGTTCATTCTCTATGTCGCGCTCAAAGGTGTCTTCTGGTAGCGCAGCCATTTTGGATCTGCCCACGGCAACAGCCTCGGCTGGTGCCGTGGCTGTCGATAGACCCGTAAATCACCTCACGCTGGAATCACATTCAAGATGGAACGGACCACAGAAACTGAAATAACTTTCGCCCGTCCCTTCGCTCTCAGTTCGTTGGTGGTTCCCCTTGAAGCGGGGACGTACCGCCTGATTGTCGAAGAGGAAGAGATCGAAGGCCTATCGTTTTCCGCCTTCCGGAGAACCAACACCCAACTTGAAATACCGGCCATTACGACATGCGCGGGCGCCAGGCAGCGCCTACGAGTTTCTATGCAGGAAATCGAAGCGGCTCTGGCGAAGGACGCGGAGCTCTAATGACCGATCGCTGACCGCTGCGATCTCGTTGGCATCGCGTGTTTCACGAGAACATTGAGAGTACTCCCATGGCAATTGAATTTCCCAATAGAGCCAGAAGCTATGACGAGATCTCCAGACGAGTTCGCTTCCTCGGCCATGACGGCATGTTCGAGATTTGCTTCTTCGTGGATATCGACGTATTGTCCAAAGGACCGGGCGAGACGGCGATATCGGAACGCGACTATCTCGCGGCGTTTGACAGGATTCGAGCTAGAATTCTTGATGTCGCCCAGCGCGTATATACGTCAAAACCCAAAAACCTGATCGTCCTGTGCGCGCTTCGCAAAAGCTGGACATTAATTCCGCTAAATCCCGGACAGCAGTTTCACTAAAGTCCGGACAGTTTGACGAGGTTGGTCCTCGGCAGCCTGGTTTCTGTCAGGGCTGATTGATTTCGCCGTTTTCTGCAGCCGTCAAGAGGGGAGCGCTTTTTTGCTTTCGCATGCTCTCGCCTCGCAGCGTGATGCGATGGGCATTATGCACGATGCCGTCGAGTATGGCATCGGCGACCGTGCTGTCGGCAATAAGGTCATGCCAGCTCGTCACAGGGACCTGGGCTGTGATCAGGGTGGATTTTCTTTGATAACGCTCCTCGACAATCTCGAAGAGGTGGAAGCGCTGCTGATCAGAGAGCGTATGTGTTCCAAAGTCGTCGAGGATAAGCAACTGGACGCGGGTGAGCTTGTCGATGAGGCGAGGGAAAGAGCCATCGAGGCGGGCAAGCGCGAGATCCTCGAACATGCGCGGCACGCGCGCATAGAGCACGGAGTGACCGAGCCTTGCCGCTTGCCTGCCGAAGGCACATGCCAGCCATGACTTGCCGGTGCCGGTGCCGGTGTGGCCGGTGATGATCAGGCCCTCATGGGCGGTGAGCCATTGCCCCTGGGCCAGCGCCATGGTGTTGCGCCGGTCGAGACCGCGGGCGGCGGCGAAGTCGATATCTTCGATACTGGCCTGGGCAAAGCGTAGCTTGGCGGAGGCGAGCCGGTTACGGATCCGCTTGTCGGTGCGCAGGGCGACTTCGCGGTCGAGCATCAGGCCGAGCCACTCATCGCGGCTGAGCTCATTGGTGCCGGACTGCTCGGTCAATTCGCGCCAGGCGGCGGCCATGCCCGTCAGCCCGAGGGCATGCAACTGGTCGAGGGTGGGGTTTGTTAACATTCTTGCTTCCTTCACTGGTAGTAGGATCGGCCACGGATATTGGTATGCGCAGGCGTGGCGGCCGCATGTTCCGCCTGCGGTCTTTCCCGGTCGAGGCCGGATTTGAGGATGGAGGCGACGGAGGAATAGGTGACGGCATTGATGGTGAGCGCTCGTTCACAGGCCGCATCGAGGCGCTGTGATCCATAGCGCGGCGCCAGCGACAGGATGCCCATGGCCGAGCGATATCCCTGTTCCGGATGAGGCCTGTCGCGCATCATGCGTTCGACCAGGATAGCGGCATTGGGGCCGATCTGGGTCGCGCGGCCGATCAGATTGGCTGGCGTGTCTCGACTACCAGGTGAGTGAGCCGCACCTGCAGGGTGCATCCGATCAGCCGATGCGGCACCGAGTAGAAGGTCTTGTCAACCTCGACATGATAGTCCGGGTGAACCTTCGCCGACTTCCATTCCGCATATTCGAACGGTACCGCCGGCAAAGGCTTCAATGCTGCCCGCTCGATATCCTCGAACAGTTCGCGGCGGCTTTTGCCGACGTGGCGCATCGTTCGATTGTTCAACTCCTCGAGCAATTCGGCAATCGCCGTGTTGAGGGCGGCAAGCGAGAAGAAGGTACGGTTCCTGAGCCGGGCCAGAATCCAGCGTTCCACGATCAATACCGCGCCTTCGACCCGGCCTTTGTCGCGCGGTTTCCTGCTGCGTGTCGGCAGGATCGTGGTGTCGTAATGCTCCGCCATGGCGGCGAACGTCGCAGTTAACGTCGGCTCGAACCAAAGGGCCTTGGCCACCCCTGATTTGAGGTTGTCGCACACGATTGCCTTGGTGACCCCACCATAGAAGGTCAGAGCACGCACCTGACCGTCGATCCAGTCCGGCAACTGCTGGCTAAAGCTGGCATGGGCGAAGGTCAGGTTGGAGGCGCCCAGCACCGCGACAAAAATCTGGGCCGGATGGATGACGCCGGTCGTCGGATCGATCACCGGCACCGTCGGCCCGGCATAGTCGGTCTGCATCACGGCGCCCGCCGCGTGCCGATTGCGGAACGCTACAGTCGTGCGCTGCCGAAAGGCGGCAACCTGCTCGCAGTGAAGCCGTAACCATCGGGATGGCTGGCGCGATATTCCTGCCATAGAAGCGTCAGCGTCACGCCTTTGCGCTTCAGCTCCCGAACCACCAGCGCCCAGTCCGGCTCGCTGAGATCGCGCGGCGGTCGACCGGCTCGGCCGAACAGCCGTCGCTCCAGCTTTCCATCCTCGTCCGGGCCAATCGGCAAGGGCCATGAAAGCCCGGCTTCCCGAGCACGTAGCAAATACGTCGATACCGAGCTTTTGCCGATCTTCAGCCGCTCGGCAATCTCGCGCACCGAAAGACCCTCTTCGTGGGTCAGGCGCAGAATAGTCCGGATATCCCTCACTGTCGTTCGTCTTGCTTGCTTCCGTCTCGGCATCGGCCCCTCTCAACGTTCTCGTGAGAGGCCTAACCAAAAAGACGGCGCAGCCGCGAACCAACCGTCAAACCGCCGCCCGAAACTGTCCGGGATTTAGCGGAATCACTGTCCGGGAATTACTGAAAACTGTGTCCGGAGATTACCGGAAATCCTGTCCGGACTTTGCCGAAACCCGCACGTCCTGAAGCCGGCGGATTTTGAATAGCCGAACGCGGGAGGGACGCGCGTCGTCAATTAACTTCACAAAAGTAGGAAGCCACCAATGAATGAACGGATGAGCAAAAGCCGCGAACGCGCGGAAGCGGAATTCGGGTTGACCCAAACACAATTTCTTTCCCGCACTCGGCAGGACCCGAAAATCGACCCCGTCGTGACAGCGAGGAATGAGAAGACCGCGCAACTGAGGGTTAGGCGCCTCCAGCAAGAGGCGAATACGGCGGCCAAGACACTCAAGGACTAAGGGCCTGTCGCCGAGAACCAGTACGTTTGGTTTCAGCCGACGCTCATTGCGGAGATCAGCTACGGCACGCGTCGTACAAGGGGCTGCGAGAGGTTCAGGATAACGCGGCAATCTATGAGTTGGATCGATTCGCCGTCTAACGGGTGATAGCTTTGATCTTTTGCCGCGATACGTCTCTGGCGGCGGCAGAGCCTCGTGGGCTTGTGTCAGTGTTTCCAACCAGGCAGCCAGACCTGCGGGAATTTCCTCGTTCCCGGCTTCGAGCGCTTCGATCCATGACAACTCGCATTGGAGGGCAGACGCGATGTGATGGGCGTCCATCGCCATCCGCGGTCAGCAGGGAAGACGGTCAATCGCTTCCCGCGATACGACCTCGTGGGGTTACCGTTCTCCGATGGCAGCCATCCAGCACCGCTACCCGCTGGACTTGCTTCCGCTTTTGGAAAAAGCCAATCCAGTAAGCCCACTCTGTCCTCCGCGCGGCCCTCTTCTGTATGTTGCAATCCATGTCGCATGGGGCGCGCTTCTTCTCGATTGGATTCACAGGAGCCCCGGCGCAGACTTGAGGTAGGCAGGTATCGACCGTCGAAGCGCTACCTGCCAATTTCAGAAGTCGATCAAACTTCGATCGTCAAGTCGGCGACAAAGACCACTACGGTCCTCCGCTACCATTAGAACAGCCGACAATTCTGGGCCGGCTATTCCTGAGAGCCAGCCCTTGATCTCGTACGATATTCCTCCCCGGCTACCCGCTGGTAGACGGTGATGACCGAGACCACTTCCCGGAAGGCCTTCGCCATTTCGATCGTGGGCCCTGTGCGCCTGGTTTTCAGGATTCCGCCAGGCTCTCGATGTCTTCCTTGAACTTCGCGACTGCCCTCGGCTTATCTCGACCACGTTCGTTGGCGGCTCTTCGGCTTCAAGCTCAGCCTTCAGTCGGCTGCGTTCCGATTTGAGCCGAGGCAGAATTGCAAGAACGTCGTCTTCGGTTGCGCCGCTCGGCTGCGATACGCTTGCTCTCGGCTTTATATTCCTCGACGTAGGCATCGATGCAGGATGTGTCTGAAACATCTCCCTGAGCCGGTTGACGACGTCGCGCTCGATCTTCTCCACATAGTACCGGCGGTTATTCGAGCAGCTGCGCGATTCCTTGTGCGTGCTGCAGACCACGCGCGGGACACTGCGATCAGCGCCTGTTATAGATAGAACGCTATTGCGGAAAATCGACATGTCTCGAAGAACTTTCGAACGGCGTGTACAGGCTGATTGTAAACGATCGCCGACGCTCTGAACCAAAAACGCCGCGTCCGGTCGACAGTGGTCTTTGACGACGTGACGCAAATCGCCCTAGAAGACACGTCAATAACGGTAGCTTCGAAGAACTGCGCGACGGACTGGCGCAACGACGAAGTGACCGGCCAGAAAGAGCAGGTAAGGGCCGATGTTCTCGCCCAGGCTCGCTGGCGAAACGAACGCCGCCGGCAGCTCCTGGAGCGGGCCGAACGGTAGAGCCGCAATCGACCCTTCTTCCTCGAGGAGAATTCGAACACCGGGCATCCGGGCGCGGCAAAATAGGCGCGACGGTCGATTTGACGCAACTCCTTGGCAAGCACGATTTGTGGACGCCGGCTTGGACCACGGCCGATCGAGCAGTCTTGGTAAAGATTTCTCGCAATCTAGGCTGAGGGCCCTATGTTTCTCCTCAAGAAGGAGAAGGAGATGGAACATCTGAAGGAGTTTGCCTCGAGCACCAATGGTGATCGATGGTTCCTAGGTACGGACGACGTCACCAATAGCGAATTCGTCCTTCACCGTGGTAACCCATCGTCGGGCGGCCACGAAACGACAATGGCGCT
The DNA here is from genome assembly GCF_056755095.1 of Rhizobium sp. SVR5-9E. Lineage (NCBI taxonomy): Bacteria > Pseudomonadati > Pseudomonadota > Alphaproteobacteria > Hyphomicrobiales > Rhizobiaceae > Rhizobium > Rhizobium sp. SVR5-9E. The sequence goes on from NZ_JBNDHS010000140.1 coordinate 6,075, forward strand.
CCCGGCATTTTTCGATCGACGGCCATTTGGCCCCGAACGCGATGCATTGATCATGTTGCTCGCTGACAGTACGAAGCAGCCCACCGTAAAAAACCGTAAAATCCCGATCAAGCCGGCCTAATGCGTGTACTTACTACTTTGCCGCGGAATAGTAGGAGGAGCACTGCTCGCATTGTGACGGCGATTAGGGATGACGCCGTACGCCTCGTTCTAATCGTGCTCTGCCTCATTGGCATCGCGGCGTTGCTTTATGTGTTCGGGTAGGAACAGTTTTCTCATTCGACCCAATCGAGGTTTCGGAACCGCCAAACGTCTTTGACTTTGGCCTCGATCTCTTCGATCGAGAGATTATCAAAGTTGGACCAGATGGTGACAGCCATGGCTTTAACGTCTGTTGGCTGGCCCCTGTTCTGTTCGGCGTGGTCAGCAAGCGCGTTGATCTCCAGCATAAGCAGTTCATCGTCTTCTTCGCTCATCTGGTCCTCCCAAGGTTGCCAGGCCTGCCCCGAGCATTTCTCTATTCGGGTCGAATCCGGCTTACGTCGCCGAGGAAAATAGTGGACTGTTTCCCTCTGAGCGGTCGTCCACCCAATGCTGTGACTTCCTCTGTGAGGATATAGCCGACACTCTGAAGTGTGTTTGCCAAATCGGCCATCGAACGATTGTCTTCGATCGTGAGATGTCCAGCCTGTTCAACCGGCTGTCTCAAATAGACTGCGTATCTAGCCATATGCGTTTCCTTCTGGTTGCATCGACAGATGACGGTGAACGGCAACGAGCGCAGTGCAGTTTAGCAGTATTGCCAATGCTAGTTTATTCCACGGCATCATGCTTGTCCCCGGCGACAAGACAATGGCCACACTCGTGAGTGAAGAGCCCGCGCCGCCGCTCCGGGGTTAGCCGCCCCTCATTTACGGCGTGAAAGTGGGTCAGCCGGGTCTAATTCGCTTTCGACATGTCTGTCGGCTTCAAAGCATCGGAAATCATGTCACCCAGTATGTTATGCAAAAACTGAGCTGTTCCGAGGCTCATTCGCAGCCTTGAGGCGACATCGCATATGCCATTGTTGTTGGCGTCGAGGAGGCCGGCACCGAACGATAGATACACGACACCGTTGAATTGCCTGGCCTCAGTAATCAGGTCCGCGAATTTCACCGGGTCGTCGTTCTCGCGGATGTCCCACCAGTCGGAACCAACGGCGATCTTCCGGCCACTTCGTACGACGACTTCGTTTTGCGTGCTGTTCTCTTCACTCAAGGCTGGCTCCTTTGCTGGTTGCATCAGCAATTGATGATGAACACCCATGAGTCGCAAGTGCAACTCAGCAACACCTCGTGCCTGCCCGGTCTGCATTAACGCTTTGCACACTGTTCGACTTCTCCACAGGTTGAGAGACGATGATCGAAATATTCTCATGTTGGGGTTGATGCTGCTCGGCGCCCACTGGCTGCAGGGCGATTCCCTCTCCAAGGCCAAACAAACAGGCCCGCTGCGCGTTTATCATCTGGTCGCGCACTCCGGCATACAAGGCGCTGGCGTAGCGCTGATCACCGGCAATGTATGGCTCGGGTTAGCAGAATGGCTTTTTCATACGGTCATCGACGATGCGCTGTGGCTCGGCTAATCCTGAAATCCGCATGGCTATCGACTGGGGCCATCTACATCCTGGTGGCGCTGATCTTCGTCATGGGCTCGCTGCCGATGTGGTGGTGGTTATGAATCCCCGTGCAGAACGCGCGATCCTCACGCTTCTCTGTGCCGTTGCTGCCGCCTGTCTCGCTATGCGGTGTGGTCCATCTTGTAGAAAATTCGATCGGGAAATGCGAAGGTCGCACCGGCCAGTAAAATGATATTGCGCTACAGGCCGATTTTCTTGTTCGTCATGGCTCTCATATCCCGCGTGATCATGAGCAGCCGCTCGATGTTTTCCTGTAGCTCCGACGCGAACATGTCGCCAAGTGCAGGGTCAACGCCAGGAAATACGGTTTGGCCTAAGGTGATTTTCGCTTGAGCTTCCATTACGTCCAACTGCTCGTCGGTGGTCTCAAGCAGGATCAAGATACGGCTAAGAGTGTGGCCGATCATGTATTCCATCGCGAAAAGGCGGGCTTCCAGCTTCAACTCCTGCTCAGTCATGCTCATGTCGGCTCTCCAAGGTGTGAAACGTGCCAGTCCTGAAAACGTACGGCATGAGATCGCGGTCAATGCCTAAGCTGAAGACCATCAACTGTTCAGCTGAGGCGATGGGCGCATCTCGTCCGCCTTCATCCTCGCATTGACGTTCTCAGCAGCGAGCATGGTAACGAAGTAATTGTCACCGGGTCGAATTTGCTTCTGCAAATGCTTCTCCAGCGCCTCGGCGTCAGCGCTGTTGTCAAAGACTTCGTGCAGACGGTTTCGCGTCTCGTCCGTGTGAACGGCGTAAACATAGAATCTCATTCGAGCCTCCCTTGCTTGAGAGTGAGATAGGGCGCCGTGACAAGTTTTCAGAATGCTTAGGATGGAAAATGACCCCGGGCACTGAACGGATTCTCCTGGCTGGGCTCTGCTTGATTGCTGTGGCCTGCCTCATCGCGTGGTTTATGTGATGGTCAAGCTTTTCGGCTTCCTGTTCTTCTGGACTGATCTGTTCCTTCGCAAAGCGTCCGTTGTGGCTTGGGAAATGGAGCAGCGTCGGCAAGGCCGAAATAACGCTAAGCGCCGTGCATGGCTGCTGACGCTCAATCCTGACGAGATAGAAGCAAGCGGGATGCTGGAGGACGTTATCCTTGCCCAGCAAGCGCGGGCTGCGGCGCCCCTCTTGTCAACGCGTTCATCATCGGCGGGGTATGGGTCAGCCTCGACCGAGATATCGCCGATATTCAAAATGCTCAGGAACGGACGCAGAAGGTTCTCGACGACACCCACCAGCAGGTATCGCAAAATACCGCGGCTTCCATTCCAAGTGACGAGAGCTCTGGAGGCGACGGCGGAAAACAAGAAAGGGATCGAGGCGGCAAACGCGCGCGTGGATCGCGTCGTGGAATCCCTCGGGGGGAAACTAGACACCGCGATCGAGAGTATCAACAAGGTCGCGACCCGCGTCGAGGTGTTGAGCAGCAAGCTCGATGATGCTCAAGGAAGGGCAAACAAGACCTTGTGGAGAACGCCGATTGTTCGGCCTTAATACGACCAGGGCTCGCCCAAACGTGTCAGAATGGCGAGCCCCGTCGCGTACCACTTCTCCGGGTCGGGGCGCCGACCGGATGCCGTGGCGCGGTGCTGTGCTTGACGCTACAGCACGAAAATCAAAGCTCTGGTAATGCCTGCTCGTCAATAATCAATTAGGGCTAGATCACCGGATCGAAGGGTTCCGTTGCAAACTTGTCAGTTACAGTTGCCGTGGCATTGATCTCCCGTATTTTCCGGAGGATTTCGAATGTTCAAAGGCCGCCACTTCAATCAGTCTGTGATTTTATTGTGCGTGCGTTGGCATTTGGCTAAGGGCCTGAGCCTGCGGGATCTGAAGGAAATGATGGCCGAACGCCGCATCCTTGTCGACCACTCAACGATCCATCGCCGGGTCGTGCATTCCTCGCCCTTGCTGATAGAGCGCTTCAACCAACGCAAGCGTGCCGTTACTGGAAAGTGGCATGCCGACGAGACTTACATCAAGGTTCGGGGCCGATGGATGTATCTCTATCGCGCCATCGACAGCGTCGGTGACACCGTCGAGTTCTGGTTCAGCGAACATCGGGACTTGTCGGCTGCCAAGCGCTTCTTTAGGAAGGCGTTCGACCGCCACGGCCGACCCGAACGTATCGTCATCGATGGCAGCCAAACCAACAGGGAAGCCCTCGTTTCCTGCGATACGACAAGCCGCTTGCAGGATCGCACGCGGCGCAGGCTGAAGCCGATCCGCATCCGGCAGAGCCAATAGCTGAATAACCGCATCGAACAGGATCACCGGCGGATCAAGCGGCGTGTCAGGCCAATGCTCGGCTTCAAGTCCTTCGCCAGAGCAATTCCAGGAAAAGTGCGCAGCGGTTTTCCGTCCGGAATTGCGTAAAAACAAAGAGATAAAGCGGTTCCGCGATTCCGTGAAAAGCTGAACCGCTCTAGCGCGACTGCTACGCTTGCAGGCATTGAGATGATTCACATGATGCGCAAACGGCAAGCGCGTTACGCCTGTAACCCAGCCCCATCGCTTGCCGAGCAGTTCGATATCCTGGCTGCTGTACTCTGAAAAGGGGCAGAACCCGCCGGATCGTGCGCGCATTCTAGAATTTGCAGCACAACCCTCGAGGTCCCTGCTTTTCTACACATTAAGGTAAGAGCAGATTGTCTCCCAATCGGCCGGGCACCCGGTTGAATTATGAGACCGATTAACAACAGTACGTTTTTATGCCTGACACGGCAAATAAGGTCGCTCTTCGGTCTGCTACCGTACCCCCGCACCAAAAAACCGGTTAAAGCAAGGCTAGCCACGAAGCCGAACAGCCACGCTACAGGAAGCGCTAACACTCCCATCGCAATCAGTATCCATATTCCGATGCTGCGTTTCGGCGGTTTTCCAGAATAGCGATCAGGCTCACTCATTGACGTCTCCCGAACCTGTACGGGCAACAGACCGCACGGCACCGGTATTCGTCTTCGCATTGTTGAACAGGTTGGCTGCCGCGCGGTCGGGTCTCTGACCACGGTGCCGGGGTAGGTTGGATCTTGAATGGCGCCGTGGCCATCATGGCCGTGCTTTGGGTAACAGCCCTAAAATAGTTAGAGCGCCAACCGGGGCCATCAAGTCATCAATTGATGATTTGGGATTGCGCGGCCTTCCAAAGGGTAAGGAGGGGCAAAGCAGCAAACCACGCCACGCAATCCCAACGGCTAGAACACTGAAAGCATTGCAAGGTCCCGGTGCGGTAGCGACTACCGTCAAGGCTGAATACACACACCGCCTCTGCACCACCGCGAGGCTTAACCCAACATGCGCCACGCCAGGCCTCACCAGCCGCGGCACGATCTCCCTGTACGGAAGAACCGAAAAGCTCGACCTGCTCTCGGCAGCACTGATCAACGGCGCGTCGGCCCATGCTCTGGACTTCGACGACGTCAACATTGCCATGGGCGGTCATCCGACTGCGCCGGTGCTTGCCGCCCTTCAGGCCCTTGCCGAGGGTCGGGGAGGGAATGGGCGCGACTTCCTCCTCGCATTCCTGACCGGGTTCGAAACCGAGACGCGGATCGCCCGGGCCGTCAACTTCCATCGCTACGACAAGGGGTGGCATCCCACGGCGACGCTTGCCGCTGGCAGGTGGCTAGGATTGTTCCGGTTCCCTCAACGAAGTTCCTGGCATTCGATCAGTTCGATCCGACCCTTGCCCTTGATTTCTACGAAGCCCAGGGAGCGCCCGCGACCCCGCTCGCGAATGCGTGCCACGTGGCCCCGCTGGTCGCTACAGTGCAGGGCTAGCATGGGCTGCGATCCGGGAGGCCATATTTACCGTGTCGCCCCACAGGTCGAACACGAATTGCCGGTGCCCGATGATTCCCGCCACAACTGGACCGAAATGAACGCCGACTCGCACCTCCCATTTGGGCTCGATGCGACGTGATGCTGTCACCATGTCGAGTCCGCATTGCAAGCTGGCAAAAACCGGATCTGG
>NZ_JBNDHS010000141.1:0-11468 GCF_056755095.1 Rhizobium sp. SVR5-9E
GGTTCGGCACTGCGTCGGCTGCGCTTCTTGCGCCTGTCGCCGCCTTCGCACAGGACGCAGCAACGACGGCCGCTCCGGCCGCCGCTGCAACTGCCCCTGCCATGACCATGGACAAGGGCGACAACACCTGGATGCTGATCTCCACGGTTCTCGTCCTGATGATGACGATTCCGGGCCTCGCGCTGTTCTACGGCGGCCTCGTTCGCGCCAAGAACATGCTTTCGGTTCTCATGCAGGTCTTCATGATCACGGCCGTCGTCATGATCATCTGGGTCACCTACGGCTACTCGCTGGCCTTCACCGACGGCGGCTCCCTGAACAGCTTCGTCGGCGGCTTCTCCAAGGCCTTCCTCGCCGGTGTCGACACCACGTCGCTTTCCGAAACCTTCACGAAGGGCGTTGCCATTCCGGAGCTGACCTTCGTCTGCTTCCAGATGACCTTCGCCTGCATCACGCCTGCCCTGATCGTCGGCGCATTCGCCGAGCGTATCAAGTTCTCGGCTGTCATGCTCTTCGTCGTCCTCTGGGTCACGTTCGTCTACTTCCCGATGGCGCACATGGTTTGGTTCTGGGGCGGTCCGAGCGCATATGACGGTCCGTCGGGTCTCATCTTCTCGTATGGCGCGATCGACTTTGCCGGTGGCACGGTCGTTCACATCAACGCCGGTATCGCCGGTCTCGTCGGCGCGATCATGCTCGGCAAGCGCACAGGCTATAAGAAGGAGATCATGGCTCCGCACTCGATGACGCTCACCATGGTCGGCGCATCTCTTCTGTGGGTCGGCTGGTTCGGCTTCAACGCCGGTTCGAACCTCGAAGCAAATTCCTACGCATCGCTCGCAATGATCAACACCTTCGTCGCAACGGCTGCTGCCGCTGTTTCCTGGTGCATCGTTGAAACCTTTGCCCGCGGCAAGGCTTCGATGCTCGGTGCTGCCTCGGGTGCCGTCGCCGGTCTCGTTGCCGTTACGCCGGCGGCTGGCTTCGCAGGTCCGATGGGGTCGATCGTTCTCGGCCTGATCGTCTCGCCGGTCTGCTACTTCTTCGTCGACGTCGTGAAGAACAAGTTCAACTACGACGACAGCCTTGACGTTTTCGGCGTCCATTGCGTCGGTGGTATCCTCGGCGCAATCGGCACCGGCATTCTCGTCAACCCGGCTCTCGGCGGTGCAGGTATCGTCGACTACTCGACGCCGGACTTCGCCGCTTCCTATGCCGGTACGGCAACTCAGGTCTGGGCTCAGTTCAAGGGCGTCCTGACGACCATCGTCTGGTCCGGCGTAGGCTCCGCGATCCTCTACAAGATCGTTGATGTGATCGTTGGCCTGCGCGTGACCGTCGAAGCGGAGCGCCAAGGTCTCGACCTGTCGACCCATGGCGAAGCCGCTTACCACTCTTCTTGATTGGCGTAATTGCGGCGCCCGGCGAGGGCGCCGCTGAACAGCCCGTCGCGGCTTATTGATATGTAAGCCGCATTTGGCCCGGACCTTGAAGGTTCGGGCCCTTTTATTTTCGCCCTGCATCGCTTGGGCATGGTTAACATCGCTTTAACCCTCCTCTGGTTAGGTGGAGCGGACGCACATTGCGCGGCGACGCATCGGCGATTCGCGCGCTCAGCATTGGACGGGTTGGGTACATGGCAAGAAGCACGTCGCCGGCGATCGATAACCGGCCGGACCGGTTCTCTCTTTCCGGGTTCCTGTTCAGGCAGGCGCAAGCCCTCGCGGGTTTTGCGATCTTTCTGCTCTTGGCTCTCGTGGTCGCAGCGCTTGCGACCTGGAACGTCACAGATCCGAGCTATTCCTACGCGACCAGCAATCCGCCTACCAATATTCTGGGTTATGGCGGTGCCGCCTTTGCCGACATCGCGATGCAGTTCTTAGGGCTTTCGAGCGTGGTCGCGCTGCTACCCGTTGTTGCTTGGGCTCTGGCGCTGATTTCCGGCCGTCACATCAGCCGCATTCCAGCGCGGGCAGGTGCCTGGGCGCTGGGTTCGATCCTTTCCTCTGCCGTCGTCGGATGCTTTCCGCCGCCGCTCACCTGGCCGCTTCCGAACGGCATCGGCGGTGTTGTCGGCGATATGATCCTTCGGTTCCCGGCGCTCTTCGTCGGCGCCTATCCCAGCGGCACATTTGCAACGGCCGTGGGCTGCGTGTTTGCGCTGCCGACCGCCTGGATGATGCTCTTCGCCGCCGGCATTATCGGCCGCACGGAAGCCGACGAGGATGACGCTGACGATCTCGTCGATACACGTTCCAAGGCACGCTCGGTTGGCGATGCCGATGACGGTGATGACGAAGAAGAGGGCGGCTGGCTGGCGTTTGGGGCGCTGACGCATGCCTGGTACATGAGCCAGGCGCGCATGCGCCGCATCTTCGGCATGGGGCCGCGCAAGCGTCGCCAAAGTGATTTTGAATCGCCCTACGACTTCAACGATGATGAATTCGGAACGCTCAACGAGCCTATCCGGGCCAAGGCACCGGCAGGCCGTGGTCTTCGGGTCGATCCGTCCATGGAGCAAGGTGCCTCGCAGCGCCGCGTTGTTTCCGCGCCGTCGATCTCGCTCAGTGATGACGACGACGATGACGATGTGCCGTTTGACAGTGACATGCCTCCGCGCCCGGCCGGTATCCTGCCGGATGAGGATGGCGACGACTGGATGATCCGTGCACCAAGGGCTTCAGGCGGAAAGCCCGAGCCGCACGTTGTGCCGCAGATATCGCGGCCGAAACCGGGAACCCGCATCGAACGCGAATCGCAGGGTTCCTTCATTCGGCCGGAGGGCTTTCAGATTCCCTCCGTGCATCTGCTTGCCGAGCCAAAGAATGTCGTTCGTGACTCGTCGCTTTCCGCCGATGCGCTGGAGCAGAATGCGCGCATGCTCGAAGGCGTTCTTGAAGACTTCGGCGTCAAGGGCGAGATCATCCATGTCCGTCCCGGCCCGGTCGTGACGCTCTACGAACTTGAGCCGGCTCCCGGTATCAAGTCCTCTCGTGTCATCGGCCTTGCCGACGACATTGCCCGCTCCATGAGCGCGATCGCCGCCCGCGTCGCCGTCGTTCCCGGCCGCAACGCGATCGGTATCGAGTTGCCGAACTCGACGCGCGAGACCGTCTTCCTGCGCGAACTGATCGCCTCGCGTGATTTCGAAGGGTCCAAGGCGAAGCTTGCGATGGCGCTCGGCAAGACGATCGGCGGCGAGGCCGTCATTGCCGATCTCGCGAAGATGCCGCACCTGCTGGTGGCCGGCACCACCGGCTCCGGTAAATCCGTCGCCATCAACACCATGATCCTTTCGCTGCTCTACCGCATGACGCCCGAGCAGTGCCGCCTCATCATGATCGATCCGAAGATGCTGGAACTCTCCGTCTATGACGGCATCCCGCATCTGCTCTCGCCTGTTGTCACCGATCCGAAGAAAGCCGTCGTTGCGCTCAAGTGGACGGTTCGCGAGATGGAAGAGCGCTACAAGAAGATGTCCAAGATCGGCGTGCGCAATATCGACGGCTTCAATGCCCGTGTCGAGCAGGCGCTGGCCAAGGGCGAGGCGATCTCCCGAACCGTGCAGACAGGCTTTGACCGCCACACCGGCGAAGCCATGTACGAGACCGAGGAATTCGACCTGCAGCCGATGCCCTACATCGTCGTCATCATCGACGAAATGGCGGACCTGATGATGGTCGCGGGCAAGGATATCGAAGGTGCGGTCCAGCGTCTCGCGCAAATGGCGCGTGCGGCCGGCATTCACGTCATCATGGCAACGCAACGCCCGTCCGTGGACGTCATCACCGGCACCATCAAGGCGAACTTCCCGACGCGCATCTCCTTCCAGGTCACGTCGAAGATCGACAGCCGCACCATCCTTGGGGAGCAGGGCGCCGAACAGCTGCTCGGCATGGGCGATATGCTCTATATGGCGGGCGGCGGGCGCATTCAGCGCGTCCACGGCCCCTTCGTTGCCGATATGGAAGTCGAAGAGATCGTTTCCTATCTCAAGACCCAGGGAGCGCCGCAATATCTCGACGCGATCACCGCTGACGACGACGAGGACGGCGACTACGGCGGCGGTCCGGCGGGTACGGCCAACCTGTCGGACTCCGAGGATCCCTATGATCAGGCGGTGGCAATCGTGCTCAGGGACGGCAAGGCTTCGACCTCCTACATCCAGCGCCGCCTCGGCATTGGTTACAATCGTGCCGCTTCATTGATCGAGCGAATGGAGCAGGAAGGCATCATCGGTCCTGCAAATCACGCCGGCAAACGAGAAATTCTCGTTCCGACGGAAGGTGATATACTCGATCGCTAGTGCCGGAACGGGGCAATGGCTTCACGGAAACCTGATAGCCCCGAAAACGTTACTTTCTGCAGCGATGCTTCTGCGCCATGAAGACGCCGCGTTTCGGCAGCATGCAGGGCATCAAAGGAGACCTAGATGACCAACTCCGAACTCTATTTCAACGGCTTCTCGCTGACACGCCGGCACCTTCTCGGTGCGATGGGGCTGGCTGCCGTTTCGATTGCGGCTCCCGCCAATGCCTTCGCACAGGCTGCGCCGGACGGTTCTGCCGTGGCACCGGCTGCGCCAGACGGTTCAGCGGCGACACAGACTGCCGCTCGCGGTTCCACCGCCGGCGGTTCCGCAGCGGCGCAGGCGATCGCGGATCATTTTTCCGGAGTCGCCACCATGCAGGGCGAATTCGTGCAATTCGGCCCGCGTGGCGAACAGACGGGCGGAAAATTCTACATCCAGCGTCCAGGCAAGCTGAGGTTCAACTATGACAATCCGTCGCCGATCCGCGTCATTTCCGACGGCAGGAATGTTGCGGTCGGCAATTTGAAGCTGAAGACCTGGAGCCTTTATCCGCTTTCCAAGACGCCGCTCAGCCTGCTGCTTGCACGCAGGATCGACCTGTCGGACGGCTCGGTGAAGAGCGTGAAGGAAGAATCGGATCTGACGACGATTGCGCTCGGCAACAGAACCATCTTCGGCAGTTCGACGATTACCATGATGTTCGACCCAAAGACCTACGATTTGCGTCAGTGGACGATTACCGACAATCAAGGCAAGAACACCTCCGTGATGGTCTTCAACGTGAGGACCGGCGTCCAGTTCGACGACAAAGTCTTCAGGGTGCCCTACGAAAGCATCCAGGGCACTGCGGCTTCCCGCGATTGATGCTGAACGACACTCTGTGAAAAATGCCCGGTGAAAGCCGGGCGTTTTGCTTACGGACGTTCCATCGGCACCCCCTTTCCTCTAAGGGCTTTCTAGTCCTGTTGGAAAGGCAATGGCATGAGCTTCTCGATCACTACCTGGAACATCAATTCCGTGCGGCTGCGCATGCCGATCGTCGAGCAGTTCGTTCTCAAGCATCGACCGGACATCCTGTGTCTTCAGGAGACCAAGGTTCCGAACGAGCTCTTCCCGGCAGCTCCCCTGCGCGCCATGGGCTATGACCACATCATCATACATGGCCAGAAGGGATACCACGGCGTTGCCATTGCCTCGCGCATTCCGCTTCTGGAAGACCATCGTCTGGACTACGGCAATGTTGGTCACGCACGTCACATCTCGGCGCTCTTCGAGCGTGGAGCACGCCGCGTCCGGCTGCATAACTTCTATGTTCCGGCCGGCGGCGACGAGCCGGATCCGGCCGTCAATCCGAAGTTCGCCCACAAGCTGGACTTCGTCGGGGAAATGAAGCTGCTGAAGGCCAACGGCGAAGCGAATACTTCGGCGATCCTCGTCGGCGACCTGAACATCGCGCCGCTTGAGCATGACGTCTGGTCACACAAGCAACTGCTGAAGATCGTCAGCCATACGCCCGTGGAAACTGAAGGTCTGCTGGAGGTCATGAAACGCGGGGCCTGGCTCGATCTGATGCGCCAGCACGTGCCGCCGAGCGAAAAGCTCTACACTTGGTGGAGCTATCGCGCCAAGGATTGGCAGGCCGCCGATCGCGGCCGCCGTCTCGATCATGTGTGGTCATCCTCCGATCTCGGGCCGCTGCTTCAACGCATCGAAGTCCTGAAGGAAGCGCGCGGCTGGGATCGTCCATCCGACCATGTGCCGGTGACGGCGTTCTTCAATCTCTGAGATTACGAAAAGCGGTGAAGCTGCGCGGTCGCTCGCGCCGCCAATCGCGCGATGTTGTCGCGGATGCGGTTTTCTATCACGCGGGCTGCGTCCGGATATTCTTCAATCAGTCTGTGGAACAGCGCCCGGGTGATGCGGATCACGCTGGAATCTTCCCGCGCGACCGCTGTGAATTTGCGCTCCACGAGGGTTACCAGCGCGAGCTCGGACAACAATGTGCCGGGGCCCGCGATATGCTGGACCTTCGGCTGACCATCCGCGCCTGTTGTGCTGAGCTCCAGCGCGCCGCCGACCACGACGTAGGCGCTCTCCGCAGGCGACCCCTCGCGGAACAGCATCTGCCCGGTGGAGATCAAACGCCGGTCGGAGCCGAAGGCGATCAACCGCAGTTGGTCAGAAGACATGCCTCCGAAGAGCGGCTGCTGTGCCAGCAGGTCAATATCGTCTGTCAGAGCCATGCGGCTTTTGCCTTACGGTATGATCTTGTATCCGCCATTTTCCGTCACCAGGATTTCGGCATTCGATGGATCGCGCTCGATCTTCTGGCGCAGGCGGTAGACGTGCGTTTCAAGCGTATGGGTCGTCACGCCGGAATTGTATCCCCATACCTCTTCGAGAAGAACGTCACGTGTGACCACTCTCTGCTCGGCACGATAAAGATAACGGATGATCGCCGCTTCCTTCTCCGTGAGGCGGATCTTCTGGCCGTTCTGAGTGGTCAGAAGCTTCTGGCTCGGTTTGAAGAGATAAGGTCCGACGGTGAAGGTTGCATCCTCGCTCTGTTCGTGTTGCCGAAGCTGAACGCGGATGCGCGCCAGAAGCACGGCGAAACGGAACGGCTTGGTGACGTAGTCGTTGGCACCCGCCTCCAGGCCAAGAATAGTATCCGAATCCGTGTCGTGCCCGGTCAGCATGATGATCGGAGCCTTGAAGCCGCCCTTGCGTAGCAGTTTCACTGCTTCTCGTCCGTCCATATCCGGCAGCCCGACATCCATGATCAGCAGGTCGACAGGCGTATTGCGGGCGACTTGTAAGCCCTTGCCGGCAGTCGGCTCCTGCAGCACCGTGAACTCGTCATAGAGCGAAAGCTGCTCCGTCAATGTTTCGCGGAGGTCGTTATCATCATCCACCAGTAGAATGGTGCGTGCGGTCATGCGGTTCTGTTCCTCAGATTCCGTCCAATCAAGTCCTACGCCATATTCGATCATTGGCAAAGACCAGAGACGCGCTGTTGCCGGTGCTCGGCCGATGTGATTTCAATTGAACTCACAAGCAAAACAACAACATGTGAGAAAGATGGAGAAAAAAAGGCGAACCCGAAGAACGGTGCCATCCACCATTATCGTCCGCCCGGCACCCGGCAAGAAGAGTCGCGCGCTGGTTCAATGTGGTCCTGTCGTCGTCTCAGCGGCCATTGGCCGCTCAGGCAGGACACTCTTAAAGCGGGAGGGCGATGGCGCAACGCCGGTCGCATCGATGAAGCTGCTTTGCGGCTTCCGCCGCGGCGAGCATCCGCGCCGTCTGGAAACCGCGCTTCCGATCCGCCGCATCCGCGAGGACATGCTCTGGTGCGACCAGCCCAACGATCCGAACTACAATCGTCTCGTCAGGGCGCCGTTCCGTCCGAGCCACGAAGAGATGAAGCGCAAGGATGGGCTCTACGACATCTGTCTCGTCATGGACTGGAATATCACCTCTCGTGCGCGCAATCGCGGATCGGCCATCTTTTTTCACCTGATAAAGCCGGGCTACCAGCCCACCGCCGGTTGCGTGGCCGTCAGCCCGCGCGACATGCGCCGGCTTTTGCCGCATATGCGCAGGGGAACAATCGTGCGTGTTCTCTGAGCCGTCAGGGGTGATAATCTGCCCGCCGCGTCCTATATCCGTTTGACCGGCGTTTGGGCTGAAACGCGTTCCGGGAGTCCGCTTTTAGACTGAGATCATGCCCGTCCCATGTTTTAAACTTACGGAGATATATTGTGGCCAATCAACCGATCGTCACCTTCCACGACGGACATTCCATTCCCCAGGTCGGCCTCGGCGTATGGCAAACGCCGCAAGAGATTGCAGCGCCGACGGTCCGCAAGGCCCTCGAAGTCGGTTACCGCCATATCGATACGGCTTCGGGCTATGACAACGAAGAGGGCGTCGGCGAAGGCGTGCGCGCATCAGGACTCGACCGCAAGGATGTTTTCATCACGACGAAGCTTCGCAACACCGATCAGGGCTACGACAGCACGATGCGTGCCTTCGAAGGCAGCTTGAAGAAGCTCGGCACGGATTACGTCGATCTCTACCTGATCCACTGGCCATCGCCGCACCGCGGCCTGTATCGCGAAACCTGGAAGGCTTTCGTCAAGATCAGGGAGGAAGGCCGCGCCCGTTCGATCGGTGTTTCCAATTTCTATCCCGACCATCTGGATCATATCATCGGCGACACCGGCGTGGTTCCGGTGATCAACCAGATCGAACTGCACCCGGATTTCCAGCAGAAAGCCGCGCAGGATGCGCACAAGAAGCTGAACATCATCACCGAGTCCTGGAGCCCGCTCGGCCAGGGTAAGTTCATCGCGAACCCGGTCATCGGCCAGATCGCCCGGAAGCACGGCAAGACGCCGGCGCAGGTCATCATTCGCTGGCACATTGATAGCGGCCTGGTCGTGATCCCCAAGTCGGTGACGCCGTCGCGCATCGAGGAAAACTTCAAGGTCTTCGATTTCAAACTCGATGCAGAGGATATGGCCGCGATCGCCAAGCTCGACGACAGGAGCGCTCGGATGGGACCGGATCCCTATACGGCAACGTTCTGAGCTGTCGATGGGAGGGCGGCGTCGGAACCGCTCTCCCGCGCCTCACCGATGCCGCTTACTCAGGCGAGTGCCCGTGGCCTGACGAAGCGCTCGAGATGTCCGCTTTCCGGTGTGATGTCCTCCCAGCGATCCGCCTTGAAATCGATGATCGCCATCCCGGCGGTCACGAACTTTTCCTTCAGGCGTGCCCAATCCTCTAAGTCGCCGCTGCCGATGAGGCCGTTCGCGAAATCCTGAAAGCCGGGGTTGTGTCCAACAAGCATGACCGTCTGCACCGTTGGCTCAATCCCGCGGAGAATGCCAGCAATCCGCGCCGCCGGGGCTTCGTATAAGTCCGGCACATCGCGTTTAACGGCCGGACGCGGCAACTCCTTGGCCAGCAGCTTCCACGTTTCCTGCGCGCGGCGCGCGGTTGATACGAGAACCAGATCGGGAAGGAGTTTCTCGCGCGCCATATAGCTACCGATCAACGGCGCGGCTTTGCGCCCGCGATCAGCAAGCGGGCGGTCATGATCCGCAACATCGCCCGGCCAGGCGGACTTTCCGTGCCGCAGAAGAAAAAGGCGCCGGTGCTTTGGCAAAGGCTTGTGTGACGCATTCATGTTGCTCACCCAAGGGCAACGAAGCATTCGAGAAGGCTATTGTCTCACTGAATGCACGCCTTGTCTTGCGGAGATGATATGCCTCCCTCCGAGTGGGAGGGAGGCAATTGTCGTTAGTTCCACTCGCGAATATCGATGAAGTGACCTGCAATCGCAGCGGCTGCCGCCATCGCCGGCGAGACGAGATGCGTACGGCCCTTGAAGCCCTGGCGGCCTTCGAAGTTGCGGTTGGAGGTGGAGGCGCAGCGCTCCCCCGGCTTCAGGCGGTCGTCGTTCATGGCAAGGCACATGGAGCAGCCCGGCTCGCGCCAGTCGAAGCCGGCGGCTTTGAAGATCTTGTCGAGGCCTTCGGCTTCCGCCTGCTCCTTCACGAGGCCGGAGCCCGGCACGATCATGGCGCTGACGGTGGAAGCCACCGTCTTGCCCTCGACGACCTTGGCGGCAGCGCGCAGGTCTTCAATGCGGCCGTTGGTGCAGGAGCCGATGAAGACGCGGTCGACGGCGATGTCGGTCATCTTCGTGCCCGGCTTCAGGCCCATGTAATCAAGCGCACGCCACTTGGAGGCACGCTTGGTTTCGTCCTGGATTTCATCCGGGTTGGGAACGACGCCCTGGACCGAGACCACGTCTTCCGGCGAGGAGCCCCAGGACACGATCGGCGGCAGTTCGGCGGCGTTGAGCTTCACGATGCGGTCGAAATGTGCGCCTTCGTCGGTCTTCAGCATCTTCCAGTAGGCGATCGCCTGCTCCAGATGCTCGCCCTTCGGCGCGCGCGGCTTGCCTTTGATGTATTCGAAGGTGATCTCGTCCGGCGCAATCAGGCCGGCGCGGGCGCCGCCTTCGATCGACATGTTGCAGATCGTCATGCGGCCTTCCATCGACAGCGCGCGGATCGCTTCGCCGGCATATTCGATGACGTAGCCGGTGCCGCCGGCGGTGCCGATCTCGCCGATGATGGCAAGCACGATGTCCTTGGCGGTAACGCCGGGCGGCAGCTGGCCGTCGACCTGCACCAGCATGTTCTTGGCCTTCTTCTGGATCAGCGTCTGCGTCGCCAGAACGTGCTCGACTTCGGACGTCCCGATGCCATGGGCGAGCGAGCCGAAGGCGCCGTGGGTCGAAGTGTGGCTGTCGCCACAGACGATCGTCATGCCCGGCAGAGTGAAGCCCTGTTCCGGCCCGATGATATGCACGATCCCCTGGCGCTTGTCGTTCTCGGAGTAATACTCGACACCGAATTCGGCGGCGTTCTTGGCAAGCTGCTCGACCTGGATGCGGCTTTCTTCGTTCTTGATGCCGAGATGCCGGTCGGCCGAGGTTGGAACATTGTGGTCAACGACGGCAAGCGTCTTTTCGGGTGCGCGAACCTGGCGGTTCGACATGCGCAGACCTTCGAAAGCCTGCGGCGAGGTAACTTCGTGGACCAGATGACGGTCGATGTAGAGAAGACAGGTGCCGTCTGCCTGTTGGTCGACCAGGTGATCGTCCCAGATCTTGTCGTAAAGGGTACGCGGTGCGCTCATGGCGTTGTATCCGTATTGAAGCGTATGGAGAAAATGGAGTTTGGCGGATAGGCCCGCCGGCCGTCATTCGATCAACGAAGTCGGCTGTTGAGCGCACCGGATACGGACGCAAAGAAACGTGCCGGCAGGCGATAATGGTCCTGCAGCACGAAGACATGCGCGCCAATGCACTTGAACTTGCTTTCCATGGTGCTGGATATAGCGATTTTTCTCGGCAACGGCAATTTGAATCGTGCAGTGCTATCGCCGCTGGACCTCGCGCATCCTCATCTCCACTTGTCTCAAGGCCAGCGACAATCCGATCGTCAGGATCAGATAGATGTAGGTGACGATCGAATAGGTCTCGAAGAACCGGAAGGAACCGGAAGCATAGACCTTGCCCATCTGCGTGATGTCGGACACGCCGAGAACCGAGACGAGGGAGCTGTCCTTGACC
>NZ_JBNDHS010000142.1:0-11331 GCF_056755095.1 Rhizobium sp. SVR5-9E
CACTTGATTTGACCCAAAAATTCGAAAAACCGGGGTTTTTGGCGACATGAAGTCCGCTTTGAATTGGCCCAAATGACAGCTTGTTATGTCCCCAAAATTTATGGGCGCGGAAAGCTCCCAATTTTCGATACGGGTGCGATCGGGCGAGGCATCGCAACGGCAGTCCTCGGAGCCTAACGAGATGAGATTGGCTATCGTGCCAATTAGCGTCTTATATCGTCGACCCCGCCGGCCCCTCTTGAGGGTACGATGTGGAAGACGCCCCCGTTCAGCGACGGGCTATAGCCGATAGTCGAGAGAGCCGAGCGCGAGTACCTATCGTCACTGTACGGCTCCCGAGCCGGAGCAGCAGACTCCTCGTCCGGCACACGGGGGAAAATCAGGTGGACCGCGGTTCCGACGCCTAACTCGGACTGCAAGTGAATATATCCCCCTTGGCGCTCGACAAACGCACGAACTTGGGAAAGTCCCAGGCCGGTTCCGACGCCAACCTCCTTCGTCGTGAAATACGGCTCGAAGGCGCGCCCCATGACCTCCTCGGTCATCCCTGAGCCGTTGTCGCGGACTGTGATTGCGACCATTCCATCGTGCCCGTCCGATTGGGCAGCTACATTCGCGGCGGAGACAACGATCAGGCCGTCCTTGCGCGTGGCTGCATCAGCGTTTCGACACAAATTCAGCAACGCAAAATAGAGCTCATCGGCATCAGCGTTTACCGGCCACAGGCCGGCTTCGATCTCTATTTCCATCAGTGTGTCCGCGCTCAACGACGAGCGCAAAGCCTCAATGGCGACAGACAGCTGTGTAGGCGTCGTGCCAGCATAGCCGCGACGGGCTAGACTTCCATGGTCCAGGAGCCTTCGCGTTAAAATTGCGCCTCTGTCGACTGCGCGGCGCAAGCGGGTAAAGATCGCCCTGCGGGTATCGGCGTCGCTTTGGTGTTCCAGAAGGCCAAGGCCGCCGTCGATCACGGCCAGGAGATTGTTCATATCATGCGCAACAGAGTTTGTAACCTCGTCGCTGGAGCCGCGCCGGGCCGATTCGAGGTGCGCCGAGAGGGCGCCAAACTCAGCGACGGGCAGGACGCGGCGCAGAATTCCCGAGACCTCTCCGTTGGGGCCTACTAACGGGATGTCAACAGACCGGAGCGCGGGCGTCGATCGGTGCTGTTCGCGACGCGCGCGAGGGCCCACCGAGGCGGCGAAGAGGCGCCCCTGCCCGATAGCCACGCCCGCACCATCCGCGAGTACTACGATGTCTGGCGGAAGAAACTCGACAACGGGAGGGCTTTCGAGCATGGGGCGGTCGCCTTCCGTCCATCCGCATTCTGCATATCAACCTCCTTTTCCGTGATCCGAAGCCATCCGTTTGGAGAACGTGTCGCTTTTTGGCGTGGCGTCGAATGGCAGAGTGGGTTCCCACGCTCCGAAAGGGAAATCACCTCTCGCCATAAAATCGATAGCCTGCCGTTATTGGAGTCCCTTCGCGCTCGATCCGAGCTCGAAGGTCAGTGACGTGGACCGCACGGCCGATTTTGACGGTTACGAGATCTTCTGCCGGGAAGCCGGTGATGGGGCGAAACCGATGTCGTTGGTGCCGCCGGTGCCCAGGACACGTGAGGGCCGTCGCGAGCATTCCCCGCCGCTATGGAAACGATACATCTCAGCTATTGGAAAACTTCGTCCCGCCCTGCGAGAACTAATTACCTTCGTCGGAGATCTCATCGAGGGACGCCGAGGAACGCTTCTGGTTCACCAACATAGGAACATTGCCATGAGAATCGTCATTGCCTTGGGCGCTGCCCTGGCAGGATTGTCCGTGATCGGCGCCGGCGCCGTTACGACCTATGCGCAGATGGATAAGCACTCGCGATACGAAGGAACGGCTGCGGCTGTTGTCGACGACAAGGGAAATCTGCACGTGCCTTCCGACTATCGGACCGCTTATCAGGTGCTGGGCAGCTGGGCAGTGGCTAAAGACGACGGTCCGGGCTCAAAACAGTTGCACGTGGTCTATGCGTCGCCCGGAACCATCGCCGCATATCGCAAGGACGGACACTTTCCCGACGGCGCCGTTCTCGTGAAGGAAGTATTCGATACGACTACCAACGATATGACAACCGGAACCGTAAGCAGTGCCGGCACCCTAGCCGGCTGGTTCGTCATGGTGAAAGACAGCGCCGGCCGATTTCCAGGAAACAAGCTTTGGGGCGACGGCTGGGGTTGGTCCTGGTTCGACGCAGCTGATCCCCAGAAGACCACATCCACCGACTACACGGCGGACTGTCAGTCCTGTCACGAGCCGGCGCGACAGTCAGACTGGATCTACACTGACGGCTATCCGGTCCTGAAGCAATAAGCGGAGCGTGGCATGAAAATCCTCCATATTGATTGCAGCCCGCGTCCAGAATCGCACAGCCGCCAGCTTTCGGCGGCGATTGTCAAAAAGCTCCTTGAGGTTGCGCCCGGCGCGAGCATCAGCCGGCGCGACTTCGGCGCTTACCCCCTGCCGCACGCCGCACCCGACTACGCGACGACCCTGTCGTCGCCGGCCACCTTGGCGGCCCCGCTGAGCGGCGCGCTTGATCTTTCCGAGGTGCTTATTCAGGAAGTCGAGGCGGCCGATGTGATTGTCATCGGAACGCCCATGCACAACTTAACCGTTCCCTCGGTCCTCAAAGCTTGGATCGACCAAATCCTTCGCGCCGGTCGCACCTTCAAGTCGACGCGAGCAGGGAAAGTGGGAATGCTCTCGGATCGTCCGGTGTTCGTCGGTATCGCTTCCGGCGGCGTCTTCGCCGGCGAGAAAGCCAATCAGCCCGATTTTCTCACGCCGTATCTGTCGGCAGTGCTGGGCTCCACTGGGCTGAAAACCCTGCAATTCTTCGCCATGCAGGCCACCGCGTTTCTCGACCGGGACCAGGCCATATTAGCGAGGGACAAAGCGCTTGCTGCGATCGACCTGACGGTCATGGGAGAGGTTCCATGTCCGATCGAGTAACGGGCGTTGCCGCATCCGAGATGAATGAACCGAGGAGACAATTATCATGAAGGCAATCGTGGTAACGGATCAGGCTGCTGGAACGGCCGGGATGAAGCTGACGGAGCGGCCCGAGCCGCAGGCGGCGATAAACGACGTCATCGTTCAGATTCATGCGTCGGGATTCGTCCCGACCGAGCTGACATGGCCCTCGACCTGGACCGATCGCCGCGACCGTGACCGGACACCGTCGATCCCTGGCCACGAGCTGGCCGGAGTGGTCACGGCCCTCGGCTATGGCACGACGGGTCTGTCGGTGGGACAGCGTGTGTTCGGCCTCGCCGACTGGCATCGCGACGGCACCCTGGCCGAGTTTGTGGCCATCGAGGCACGCAACCTTGCGCCGCTGCCAGGCGACGTCGACTTCACGGTGGGCGCCAGCTTGCCGATCTCGGGCCTGACCGCGTGGCAGGGACTGTTCCAGCACGGCCGTCTTCAGGCGGGGCAGAGTGTCCTTGCGCACGGCGCGGCCGGCGCAGTCGGGACGATGGTGACGCAGCTCGCGCGTGAGGCCGGCGCCTACGTCATCGGCACCGGACGCGCCGCCGACCGTCAGAAGGTCCTCGACTTCGGCGCGCAGGAGTTCGTCGACCTCGACAATGACGTCCTCGAAGACGTCGGTGGCGTCGATCTGGTGTTCGATGTCATCGGCGGCGACATCCAGGAGCGGTCCGCAGGGCTTGTTCGAGCCGGAGGAACACTGGTGACCATCGTCGGACCAGCCGAGGCGCGGCCCGCCGATGGTCTGGCGGTCGACTTCGTTGTCGAGTCCGATCGTGCTCAACTAAGCGAGATCGTCCAGCGGGTGCGGGACGGACGACTGCGGACGAACATCGGCAACGTCGCGACCCTCGACGAAGCCGTCGCCGCCTTCAACGCGACCGAGCGACGCTCGGGAAAGACGGTCATCCGCGTTCGTCCGTGAACGGCGCGCTCTCATTGATCCACGCAGCCGGCCGACCGCTGTCATGTCGGCGGGCTGCATCCTATCAGCCCCAGCCACCGAGAGGCATGCATGGCTTTCACGCTAAAGATCAACGGCACACCCCATGAGGTCGACGTCGACGGCGACATCCCGCTTTTGTGGGTGCTGCGCGACGTACTCGGCATGAACGGGACCAAGTTCGGCTGCGGCCAGGGGCTGTGCGGCGCCTGCACCGTGCATCGCGACGGCCAGGCGGTCCGCTCGTGCCAGACGCCAGTCGACAGCGTCGGCGACAGCGCGGTCACCACGATCGAGGCGATCGGCCAGACACCGCAGGGCGCGACCTTGCAGAAGGCGTGGCTGGAGCTGGAGGTGGTGCAGTGCGGCTACTGCCAGTCCGGCCAGATCATGTCGGCGGCGGCGTTACTGAAAGACACGCCGAAGCCGACGGATGACGACATCGATGCCGCCATGTCGGGCAATGTCTGCCGATGCGGCACCTATCAGCGCATCCGCGCTGCGATCAAGCACGCTGCCGGAGTTTGAAATCATGGATGAGCTTGTTCTGAAAAAGCAGATTGTCGATGAAACAGCGATGCCGCGGCGCGCCTTTCTTCAGGGCGCAGGCTTGCTGCTTGGTTTTGCGCTAACCGGTGCAAGCACGGAGTCCGTCTTCGCGGCGCCTGCTTCGCAGGTGGTCGAAAACGAGGTCACGGGTACTTTCGCGCCGAACGGATTTATACGGATCAATCCAACCGGCGCCGTGACCCTGATCATGCCGATGGTCGAGATGGGGCAGGGGGTTTATACGTCGCTGTCGATGCTTCTTGCCGAAGAACTGGAAGTGAAGCTCGACCAGATTCAGGTTCAGCATGCGCCGCCAAATCATGCGCTTTACGTCAATTCGATCATAGGCATTCAAAATACAGGTGGTTCCGCCTCTGTGCGCGCCTTCTGGACACCGCTGCGTCAGGCAGGGGCAGTGGGTCGTAATCTGCTGATTGCGGCAGCCGCAAAGCGCTGGAATGTCGATCCAGCGACTTGCCGCGCCAAGGACGGCGTTGTGTTCGATGCGTCAGGCTCGAAGCATCTGAGCTACGGCCAACTTGCGAAGGCCGCGGCAAAATTGCCTGTGCCGCCTGCGGCAAACGTCAAATTGAAGGACCCGAAGGATTTCACCCTGATCGGCACGCGCGCCAAGCGCGTGGATTCCCCGATAAAGGTCGATGGGCGCGCGCTCTACGGTATCGATACGCGACTGCCGGGTATGAAGGTTGCAGCGGTTGCTATTTCGCCCGTGCTCGGTGGCAAGGCGAAAACGGTGGACGAGAAGGCCGCGCTGGCAGTGAAGGGCGTCCGGCGAGTGGTCAACATCGATGAAGCCGTTGCTGTGGTGGCGGATCACACGGGCGCGGCGAAGAAGGGGCTCGAGGCCGCCGCCATCACGTGGGACGACGGGCCGAACGGCAAGGTCAGCAACGCCGATATCGTCAAGCAATTGGAGGAGGAATCCCAAAAGCCGGGCGTGGTCGCCCGTAACGTCGGTGATGCAGGGAAGGCTCTTGCGGAGGCCGCGCAACGGGTAGACGCCATCTATCAGGTGCCTTTCCTGGCCCACGCGGCGATGGAGCCGATGAACTGCACCGTTCATCTGCAGAAGGATCGCTGCGACATCTGGGTCGGGACACAGGCGCCTACGATCACGCAGTCTCAGGTGGCCGAACTCACCGGCCTGCCAAAGGATGCAATCAAAATTCACAATCATCTGATTGGCGGTGGCTTCGGCCGAAGGCTGGAACCCGATGGCACGATCCTCGCCGTCAAGATCGCCAAGCACGTCGATGGTCCGGTGAAGGTGATCTGGAGCCGCGAGGAAGACATCCAGCACGATATGTATCGGCCGTACTATCTCGACCGGCTGTCGGCCGGACTTGATGCGGCCGGCAAGCCGGTTGCCTGGACGCATCGGATCGCCGGCTCCTCGGTCATGGCTCGCTATTATCCCCCTTACTTCAAGGACGGATTGGACCCCGATGCCGTAGAAGCGGCGGCCGAGCCGCCCTATGCGCTGCCCAATATCCACGTCGACTATGTCCAGGTCGAGCCCCCTGGTGTCCGGACCTCTTGGTGGCGCGGTGTCGGACCCACTCACAATGTTTTTGTAGTCGAAAGCTTCATAGATGAGCTCGCGTATGCCGCGAAACAGGATCCCGTCGCTTATCGCAAGGGATTGCTCGGCCACAATCCGCGAGCGCTTGCTGTTCTGTCGCTTGCCGCGGAAAAAGCTGGGTGGGGATCACCACTCCCCGCACGGCATGGCCGCGGGATTTCGGTCCAATTCGCATACGGAAGTTATACGTCGCAGGTCGCGGAGGTCGAAGTGGCGGCCGATGGCTCTGTCGAGGTCAAGCGGATCGTCTGTGCGATTGACTGCGGCATGTACGTCAATCCGGATACGATCGAAGCACAGATTCAAGGTGGAACGCTTTTCGGGCTGACCGCTGCGCTGCATGGCTCGATCACCTTCAAGGATGGACGCGTCGAGCAAAGCAATTTCGACAGCTATCTGCCGATGCGTATCGACGAGGTGCCGGTGGTGGAGACGCACTTGATTAAGAACGCGGAAGCTCCAGGTGGCGTTGGCGAAGCTCCGACAGCGATTGTCAGTGCTGCAGTGACAAATGCGATCTTCGCCGCGACCAGCAAGCGTGTGCGCAGCCTGCCGATCGATACAAATTTGCTGAAGTCGTCGTCATAGTCCTTGCGCGTCATCCCGTGCACCTCGCGGCGCGCAGGGGATGACAGTCCGGAGCCCATGAGCGCCTCGACACTGGCCGGACTAATCGTGTCCGAGAGCGCCGTGCGGCGACCGGCTATAACGATCGTCTATCGACTCTATGGCAAGAGGTGATTTCCCTCGTCGGCGTTGCAAGGTCATTCTCCGAAGCATTGCCGTACCAAATACTTTCAGTACCGCGATCGACACGCGGAACACGATGCTAGATTGAAAAGCTAGGAGGGTCGCTATGCAAAGCAACGAGGTAATTGAAGTCATCACGCCTCGGATTTTTCACACCGACGTCCGGCATCTATCATCGCTTGAGTGCGACATCGCCCCAACCGTGAGGAAGGTCGAGATCTCTGCGCTTGGCAGAGATCGTGAAATTTCCGGCGTGATGTGCCGCAATTTACCGCCGGCTAGTGCCTCGCACTCTATTCCGCTGACGCAAGATCAAGACCCCGCCGCCATAGGCGAGGCCGCCAAAGCGATTCTGCACGACATCACAAACCTCCTTGCCACGATCGATTGTGGGCTGCGGCTCTGGGAGCGCCAGACGGAGGTCGAGGGAAGGAAACGGATTGTCGACCAAATGCGGCACGCAGTGCAGCGCGCCGCGGTTTCGAGTCGCAAACTCTTAGGTGGAAATTTTATTCAACAAAATGGACATGCGAACATCACGACTCGGCGGGACCTTGTCGCGGCAACGGAGGATTTGCGGCACGCCATCGGTCCCGGTCGGTCACTTCGCACTGAGATTGCCCAAGATCTCTCCGATTTTGCCACCGATCCAGAGGACCTTTACTTCGCGCTTCTCAACTTGTGCCGTAATGCGAGCGCGGCGCTGCAAGACGGTGGCGAGGTCGTAATCTCCGCGAAGAACAGCGTCCCGCGTCCAGGAGCGGTAACTGGGGCGGTAGAAATCATCGTCGCGGACAACGGAAGCGGCATGACAGACGACGTGCTTAGGCGAGCGTTCGACACCAATTTCACGACGAAGCCCGTTGGGCAAGGTTCGGGTCTCGGTCTCGGCCAAGTGCGGCAATTCGTTCAAGAGAGCGGCGGCGCTATCGAGATCGAGTCCGCAGTCGGTATCGGAACAGCGGTGCGAATGATGATGCTCCCTGCGACGTGGTCCGGCGTGGCTAGTCATCGACGGCGGACCGGCCATGTCGCGTTAACGTGAAGGGCCGGCACCTCGCAAACGTGCAGACCCAATTTCGCAAAACTGCTTGTTCGGAGCCATCCCGCGACGAACACCAAGACTGCATCAAACCTGAATGAGGGATCAAAATGAGTATGGAAGACACGAGAAAGCGGCGCGAGGCGCCGCTCGACACACCGAGCAATCTCGGCTCCAATGCCACCAAGGATATTTCGGCCGCTCTCACTGTGCTTCTGGCGGACGTGTTCGCGCTTTACGTCAAGACCAAAAACTTCCATTGGCATATATCAGGCCCGCATTTCCGGGATTATCACCTCCTTCTCGACGAACAGGCCGCGCAGATTTTCGCGATGACGGACGAAATCGCGGAAAGAGCGCGCAAGATCGGCGGCACAACGATCCGCTCGATCGGCCACATCGCCAGGGAGAAGCATATCGAGGACAATGATGCGGATTTCGTCACACCCGAAGACATGCTGGCCGAGCTGAAGGAAGACAACCTGGTGCTTACCCAACGCCTGCGGCAGACCCACAATGTCTGCGACGAGCATGGCGATGTCGCCACGGCCAGCCTGATGGAAAACTGGATCGACGAGGCCGAACGTCGCACATGGTTCCTGTTCGAGACGACCAGGAGAGCTTAACCCCGAGCGCGCGCCCACCCGCGCAGCGCGGGTGGTTGCATGCGCTCCCGCAAAAAATCCCCTCTTGAGCTTTGACATTGGGTTCCCTTGGATTGGCATTTTGTTGGCGGTTACAGAACGTTCTGTTCTGTCCATCGATAAGCGGAAGTCCAGCATGAGCTGCCATGTTGCGGACTCTATGCCCGATCCATCGGCTCGGGCGATCTGCGACCGGCTCATGACGGGCTGATTAAGTCGAAGTTGCCGATGACCGCTATTGAGAGAAGCCTTATCGACCGGCTCGGGCATTGAAACGCGAGCTGTTCGGAATACAGGACGCCGGAAATGAACACTGATATCACGATCGCCCTAGCGCAGGCCGCGGAATACCTGAAGGCCTCTGGCCAAACCGAGAACGCATTAGCCGCCGGACGACGCGTACCGGACTTCTCTCTACCCAACCAAGATGGCGTAGAGACCTCCTTGGCATCGATATTGCGCCACGGTCCGCTCCTTTTGGTTTTCTATAGCGGCGGCTGGTGTCCCGGTTGCATTCGCGGCTTAAGGGCGCTCGAAGAGGTCCGCCCATTAATCGAGGCACGTGGAGCTTCGCTGGTCGCCATATCGCCGCAGACAATTGAGGAGAATGCAAGGACCCGAAGGACCAAGCAGATAACGTTACCAATCTTGTGCGATAAAGGCGGGAAGGTCGCGCTGCAGTTCGGTGTTCGTTGGCGCATCCCCGAACTGCTCCAGACGTTGCATCTGAAGAGCGGAATCGATCTGCCACGCCTTCACGGGGAGGATAGTTGGACGCTTCCAATCCCGGCGCGGTTCGTTGTCGATCAAAGCGGAGTTATCGCTTACTCGGAAGTCGATCCGGATCAAACTCACCGCTCAAACCCAACGGACCTCCTTCCAATCCTGGATCGGCTCTGGAGCGCACGTGTGTAGTCACCTGAGCGGCATAGGTGTCTGCGCTTGGCGTGTCATATACGTCGATTGGCCACACATCGTTGACGCGCCTTTCTATCATTGCGCGATGAGTGTTCGAGCGTCCTGTCGCCGCGCCGTTGCCGGCGGTTAATCCTCTCAATAAATGAGAGACAATGTCTCTGTTCGCGGGTATTATCTTCGCGGACGAGAGGTGCCATTTTGGTCCCCGGACCCAGCGGGGAAATAGGAGTAAGATAGAGAAGCGATGAACGACCGACTTACAGCGCTGAAATTGTTTGCCCGCGCAGGTCGCGTGGGCAATTTTTCGAGTGCCGGTCGTGAACTCGGTCTCTCTCAGGCCTCGGCCTCACGCCTTATCGCCGCGTTGGAAGCCGATGTTGGTGCGACGCTCTTCAGCCGGACAACCCGTGCGGTCACGCTGACGGACGCTGGAGCAACCTATTTGATGCGTGTGGAGCCGATCCTAGCCGCGATCGATGAGGCCGACCACGAGGCTCGCGGCACCGGAGAGCTGCGAGGGGTCCTTCGCATCGGCACGCCGGTAAGTTTCGGGCTCAGGGAAATCATTCCGCGGCTTTCCACGTTTATGAAGCAGCACCCGGCGCTGAAGATCGAGCTCCGGGTGACTGACCGCTACCCAGACATCGTGACTGAGGGCCTCGACGTGTCGTTCCAGTTCGGCGCCCTCCGCGACTCGAGCGCGACGGCGCGCAAACTCCTCCACCAGCCGAGGATACTCGCGGCCTCCCCAAACTACCTCCGGGAGCGTGGCACGCCCACGATGCCGTCAGACCTCGCGCACCACTCGGTGATCCTCAGTCCAGCGCATCCCTCGCCGACTTTGTCGTTCCGCAAGGACGGGCGTGTTGTATCCGTGCGCGTCGACGGCCAGCTCGCTATCACCATCAACGAAGGCGCGACAGCAAGCGCCGTCGCCGGGCTGGGAATCGCCGCGTCGAGCGAAACAAGCGTGCAGGCAGAGATCGAGACCGGGGCGCTCTTGCGGGTGCTGCCTGACTGGGACTTCGGCTCGATGGAAATCAGCGCATTGTTCGTGAGCGGAAATATCATCAAGCCCGCCGCGCGCGCGTTCACGGATTTCCTCTTCGCGGAGCTTCGACGCTGACTTCGCCGAGCATTCCTGCCTGTTATGGATACGATAGCTTTACCCGAATGGTCGTCGAATTTAATTATTGAACGCACCGGCTGGGCGGATGCAGCGCTGAGATCTACCCTGAATACCAAGTCTTACTTTGCGCTGCTACCCACCTGCGCATTCGTCCAAGCCGGTGGACCAATCATTCGAACGCTCGGGACCTCATCGTGAAGAAGGCACCCGTAACGCCGCAAAGGAGCTCGCTATGGTGACCAGAGGCTTTACCAGCCGAAATTCGGGAGAAGACCAGCTGGATCGAATTCCGCCGGGCCAGCACCTTGTCGAGCACTTCCCTGTCCTGACAGCCGGGCCGACCCCGCGCGTCGAGACAGCGGATTGGAAATTTACCCTCAAGATCGGGCCGAGGCCCATCAAGGCTTGGAACTGGAGTGAGTTCAACGCTTTGCCCAAGACCAAGATGACGAGAGACATTCATTGCGTCACATCGTGGTCAAAACTCAACACCGCCTGGGAGGGCGTGATCGTCGACGACATCCTTGCCGATGCCGGCGTTGAGCGTCCCACTGATTTCGTGCTCGCACACTGCTACGATGGCTACTCTACAAATGTTCCCCTTGCAGATCTTGCGTCCGGAAAGGCCATGGTTGCTCTGAATTACGAGGGGCAGCCGCTTCCCCGCGATCATGGCGGCCCGGCACGACTCCTCGTCCCACACCTCTACTTCTG
>NZ_JBNDHS010000143.1:0-11304 GCF_056755095.1 Rhizobium sp. SVR5-9E
TTCCCTCAGACATAGTCAACACCACCAATCCAACTTTTTTGACATTTTTATAACAGATTGATTCCTATGGGGAATTTCAACGGTGTTTATTCACAGGCCCTACCGCCATAGCGCGTCACCGCGCAAAATCTTTATCGGGCGGTCAAAAATCATCGAAATTTCCCCTACCGCGACCGAAAAAGATCTTCGAAATCAGCCGCAAGCCCGGATTTATGGTTAACAATCGGTAACAGCGCGCGTCAAAAAAGCACTGATAGGCCGGCGAGCAACTGAAGTCGGAACCTAAATGCCGGTTTCCGTGTTCCTCCCATCGAACGAAAGGAGACCGACATGGCTGCCAACACCGACGACATCCGTGAATCCGTCAGCAAGGACATTGCAGCACTTCAACGCGAAGTGTCGCGCTTGCAGAAGATGATTTCCGCACAAGGAGCCGAAGCCTATTATGAAGTGCGTGACCGCGCGGCAAAGGCCTACGAGGACACCCTTCCCCGCGCCAAGAACGCCGTCGCCCAGATCCGGGCCGAGGGCATGGCTGCTGCAGGCGCCGCGCGCGAGCACCCGACTGCGACGACAACGGCGTTGGTTTTCGCTGCAGCCCTGGGCTTTCTTGCCGGCTATATGATGAGCAATCATCGGCAGCCGCAGTCCCGCTATTGGTGGCACTAGGGTCAGGATCCCATGAATTCATCCACCTGGTCGCCGGATTTTGTTTCTGACCCAAAGGAAAGACGGAGGGCGTACTTGATGGCCCTCAAGTCTCTTCCGACGCGGTCAGGGGCGAAATCCGTCTCGCCCTTTCGGCTTAGTATGGACGAATTTAGTATTTCCTAACTTTCTACTGCAACGCACAATAAAGATGACTATTTCAGGGTCTGCGGATGGAAATTTCGTAGGATCCGTAAATACTTATGTCTTAGAAAAACCAATTTTTAATGCCAGGAAAGCGACAATAATAATACGGGAGGATGAATTATGGAGAATAAGAGAGCGCACTGTATTGTTGAAGTCAGCCTCGAAAGCGCAAATGGCCGCCGTGCAGTCGGTATTATGAATATGCGCCAGGCGCTCGAATTGCCTGAAATGCCGTGCCTGTCCTACACCCATCCAGACCCGGTGAAAGCTGCTGCCGGCGTCGTCGTCAATCGGCAGGAACTCGCAGGGTTCCTGGCTTGCCAATAGACCAACCTCGTCCGTCCGAGGATTAAGCCGGCCATTGCTGCCGGCGATCCTGTTGGCTGCGCTCCACCTTTATATTCGTCTGAGTTCACCGCCCTGCTGGCGTGTGGCTGTCGTTCGTGCAAATAAACGGCATCGCAACCGGACAAGGACGGCTGAGTGAGAGAGCGGCGCCTACCGCAAAAATCGCATGAACGCGGAAAACCGAGCGCGGAGGCCGGCGGCAAGCGGGTCACCCTGCCGCGCGCCCTTTCAAAACTCGGCTATTGTTCCCGCACGCAGGCCGAGCGGCTGATTGCCGACGGCCGCGTGATGGTCGATGGGCAGATCGTCAGGAATATTGATGCCTGGGTCGATCTTTCATCCGCAAAGCTTGAAGTAGACGGCAAAGCGATTGCCGCCGAGACGAAAATCTACCTGATGCTGAACAAGCCCCGCGGCCTGGTGACCACCCGGCATGATCCGGAGGGCCGGCCGACAGTCTATGACTGTCTCAAGGATTTCGATGTTCGACATCTGTCGCCGGTGGGCCGCCTCGACAAGGCAAGCGAAGGTCTGCTGCTGTTCACCAACGACACCGAGTTCGCGCAGGCGCTGCTCGATCCGATCACCCACGTGGCGAAGACCTACCATGTGCAGGTCAATCGCCTCATGGATGCGCAATTGCTGGCGGAGATGACACACGGCATCCGGCATGACGGCGAAGTGCTGACGGCAACGGCAGCTCGGCTTCTGCGAAGCGGCGACCGGAACTCCTGGATCGAGGTGGAACTTGACGAGGGCCGCAACCGGCAGATTCGCCGGATGCTGGAGGCGACCGGCACCGAATGCCTGCGGCTTGTGCGGGTGGCGATCGGCGGGCTCGAACTTGGCGAGCTGCCTAAAGGATCGGTGCGCGCTTTGACGGAGGCCGAGCTGCGCGATCTGAGGCGGCGCGCGGGCATGGAAAAGACGAGACGGGATTGACGCGGATGGACGATATGGCACCGCATGATTTTGGCAGGAATTCCATCCACCGGGCAGCTTTCCGGCGGACGGCGATTTCACCTCATTCTATGTTGCCGAACTGGCGGATGGCCGTCAGCTTCGCCTGCCGATCCGTGTGCTTGCCGGCGGCGAACATGCGCTCGCCTCGCTCATCATCAATCAGGCGAGCTTCGCCGTCCTCGATGCGCTCGCCGAACAATTGGCCGCAAAGATCAGACGTTTCGACATCGAGATCATCGCGGGCCTGCCAACGCTCGGATTGACGCTTGCCGCTGCTGTCGCACAAAAGCTCAGGCACGCGCGCTATGTGCCGTTCGGAACTTCCCGGAAATTCTGGTACCGCGACGACCTCTCCGTCGCCCTCTCGTCGATCACGACGCCGGAGCAGCAGAAGCGTCTTTATATAGACCCGCGCATGCCGCCGCTGCTTGTAGGCCGCCGTGTCGCGTTGATCGACGATGTCATCTCGAGCGGCACGTCAATCGTCTCCGGTTTGCAATTGATGGCGGCCTGCGGCATCGAGCCGGTCGCGATCGGCGCCGCCATGCTGCAATCGGATCGCTGGCGTGAGAGGCTGGGGTCGCAGAGCACCCAATGGCTTGATCGCACCATCGGTGTCTTCGCGACACCCATACTCGAAAGAACGGCAGAGGGTCGTTGGCGTGCAGCCGCCTGACTTTGAGGTTTGCTCGACCTTTCCTCCCGCCATCTCTGTACAGGCTCGCACGATTAACTACATTTCGCTGACCGTTGAAACGCGAGCCCGCCCATGACGTTCGAGCAAGCATCACTGCTGATCCTTCTGGCGGCGATGCTTGCTCTATTCTCGCTCAGCCGTATCCGCATCGAGGTCGTAGCGATCGGCGGCCTGATCGCAGGCTACCTGCTCGGGCTCTACCCCACGGATCAGGTGTTTGCCGGTTTCGCCAGCCCCGTTGTCATTACCGTCGTCGAAGTCCTGCTGATCGTTCAGGTTCTCGCCCACGCGAAGCTGTTCGATAAGCTTGCTGCGCGATTTGCCGCCTCCGGCCGTTCCGGCTTCACGGTCATCGCCAGCCTTTCGGCAATTACCGGCTTCATCTCGATCTTCATGAACAATATCGGCGCCTTCGCGATCATGCTGCCCGCCACGCTGCGCATCAGTGCCGTCATGAAGATCCCCGGGCGCCAGCTCGTCATGCCGATTTCCTTTGCAGCACTTCTGGGCGGCCTGGTATCTCTCATCGGCACGCCCGCCAATCTACTGGTCAGTGATGCATTGGCCAAAGCGACGGGCACCGGATTTCGCTTCTTCGATTTTGCCTATGTCGGCCTTCCGGTCGCCGTTGCCGGAATTCTGGTGATGGCTTTTCTCGCACGGAGATTGTTTGCGGAAGCAGACGCCCAGCCCATGCTCGCCGCGCCCGCGCGTCAGGTCGTGACGGAGCGGCGCATTCCCGAGGGCTCGCCGCTGGTCGGTACGAGGCTTGTCGACTGTCCCGGCCTCTTTGCGATCCAGCCGCATGCATTGATCCGCGACGGGAAATTCGTTTTCGGTCCGCTCGATCAGTCCAGGATCGAAGCGGGTGATACCCTGCTCGCCGAAGGTGCCGAGATGGTCTTTGCCGATCTCGCCGCCTCCGCTGCGCTCGTGGCGGAAAGCCATCCGAATGGATTGCAGCCGGACTTCGCGCGGATAGAAGCCGTCGTCATGCCGGAGAGTACGCTCGTCGGCTCGCGTATTCGCTCGCTGGAAGTCTTCAGAAGCCGGGGGATTCTTGTCGCCGCCCTTTCCATGCGTTCGCCGCGCATCGAAGGCCGCTTTGACGACCTGCAGCTCTCGATCGGCGATATCCTTCTGCTGGAAGGCTCGCGCGAAGCGGTCGCGGAGGCGCTCGATGAGTGCGAATGCCTTCCGCTCGCAACGCAGCCTTCGGTGGACGCCGTGTCGAACGCCTGGCTGCCGATGGTCGTCTTCGCGTGCGGCGTTGCGCTTTCTGCTTTCGACTTCGCCCCTCCCGACATCGCTTTCGCGGGTGTCGTGCTGGTCCTTGCACTGCTGAGTTACCTCAACATTCGCCAGGGCATGGCAGACATCAACTGGCCTATCATCATCATGCTGGCGGCAATGATCCCGATCGGCTCGGCTGTGGCGACGACCGGGACCGCCCAAATGCTCGCAGCGTGGCTGAGCCTGATCGTGCCGATATCTGTGCCGTTGGCCGGAATTGCCCTCCTGCTCTTCATTGCCATGGCGCTCACGCCCTTCGTCAACAACGCGACTGTCGCCATCGTGCTCAGTCCCATTGCGCTGGAATTTGCCCAAGCAGCACATCATTCCCCGGGCGCTTATCTCATTGCGGTTGCCGCCGGCGCATCGCTCGATTTCCTGACACCCTTCGGCCACCACAACAATACACTGACGATGAGCATCGGCGGCTACCGCGTTTCCGACTTTCTGCGCGCTGGCGGTCCGCTGGCTGTCGTATCCTATCTCCTGACTCTGCTTCTTATCGCTCTGATCTGGCTTTAAGCGCCATTTACTTGACATCCCTCCCAATGAAACTAGAGCATGGGCAACCCGAGTGAGAAGGACTGTTGAGCCCGTGCGAATTCTTTCCGAAGCCCATTTCCCCGAACTGCCGAACTACTATCGCGGCAAGGTGCGCGAAAACTACGATCTTCCGGACGGCAGCCGCATCATCATCAGCACCGACCGTCTGAGCGCTTTCGACCGCATCCTGACCTGCATTCCCTATAAGGGCCAGGTATTGACGCAAACCGCCCGCTACTGGTTCGAAGCAACCAAGGACATCTGCCCGAACCACGTCATCGCTTACCCGGACCCGAACGTGGTTATTGGCAAGCGGCTCGACATCCTGCCCGTCGAGATCGTGGTTCGCGGCTATCTCGCCGGCACGACCGGCACATCGATCCTCACTCTTTATAAGAAGGGCGAGCGCGAAATGTACGGCATGCGCCTGCCGGACGGCATGCGAGACAACCAGCTTCTGCCCGAGCCGGTGATCACACCGACGAGCAAGGAATTCGACGGTGGACATGACGAGCCGCTGACACCTGATGAAATCGTCAGCCGCGGGCTGCTCACCGCGGAGCAATGGGCAACGCTTTCCCGCTACGCGCTTGCGCTTTTCGCGCGCGGCCAGCAGATGGCGGCCAAGCGCGGCCTCATCCTAGTCGACACCAAATACGAATTCGGAACGGACAAGAACGGCAACATTATCCTCGCCGACGAAATCCACACTCCGGACAGCAGCCGCTACTGGCTTGCCGACAGCTACCCGGAAGCCTTCGATCGCGGCACCCGTCCGGCAAGCTTCGATAAGGATTTCGTCCGGGCCTGGGTGGCCGAGCGCTGCGATCCCTACAAGGATGCGATCCCCGAGATACCGGCGGATCTGATCGAGCAGACTTCACAGGTGTACATCAAGGCTTATGAGGCGATTACGGCGCAGCCTTTCGTTCCGGACGACAGCGGTGAGACCCCGCTTGCCCGTGTCCGAAGCAACCTTGCACGTTATTTCCCTTAAGACGCTGATCCGCCCGCGAGCCGCTCCGCGCTTGCGGGCTTTCGGCGGAAGGCACTAGCATTTGCAGAAGGGAGCTGGTCGACGGACCGGAGGGGAAACGAATGGCACGAAGGCCGCGGCGCAAGGCCGAGGAGACGCGGGAAGACATTCTGTCGATGGCCGAGTCGTTGTTCCGCCAGCGCGGTTTCCTTGCCGTATCGATCGCCGACATCGCCTCCGCCCTTGGCATGTCGCCAGCTAATATCTTCAAGCATTTTCACTCGAAGACGGCGCTGGTCGATGCCATTGCAGAGCGGCACCTTGCCAATGCTGCCGAACGTTTCGGTTCGATCGACGAGGATCTTCCGCCAGAACAGCAACTCCTCCGTTTCGTGCTACGGCTTCTCGACAGCCACCTGCAGGACATTCAACAGAATCCCTACATCTTCGAAATGGTGCTGACGACGATCGAGTCGAAGCTCGAGGCGGGCAACCGCTATCGCGCGCGGATCGAACAGAAGCTGGAGGAAATCATCCGCCGAGGCGTAAGCTCGGACCGCTATAAATGCCGTGATCCGCAGCGCGCCGCCAGAACTGTTGCCGATGTCCTCGCATCGGTGTTGCACCCCGTGCTGATCGTCCAGGACGACAAGAACACACTTATCCAGAGAGCGGAGGAAATCGTCCGGTTCGTGGATATTGCGCTGCGAAATAGCGCTTGCTAAGTGACGATTTATAAATTACGTCACTTCAGAAATCTTTTCTTAAGCTCGGTCGATGGCATGTGATTCCGGAAAATCCTGCTCTTTTGTATTGAAGCAGCGCGCGCCGGGGCCGATGATCGATCCAAAATCCCAATCGCAAGGGAAGCAGCATGATACGGCGTGTCTTCATCATTTCTTCGGTTTTGGCGCTTGGTGGCCTGCTCGCCGCCTGCAACGATAGCGGCAACAAGCAGGCTGGGGGCGGAGCCGGCCCGGCGGGTGCTGCACAGCAGGCAGCACCGGTCGGCGTCATCGCCCTGAAGAAGGACACCTTCCCGGTTACGACGATCCTTCCCGGACGGGCCGAAGCCTACCAAACGGCCGATATCCGCCCGCAGGTCAGCGGCATCATTCGCGAAATCGCCTTTCGGGAAGGCGGCGAGGTGAAGAAGGGCGACCTTCTCTATCAGATCGAAGACTCGCCCTACGTTGCGACGGTCGAGCAGGCCAAAGCGGCGATCGCCAAGGCCGAAGCGAGCGTACCAAGCGCACAGAGCAATTTCGACCGCTACCAACGCCTTGTCGGCAGCGGCGCCACGCAGATCGAATTCGAAACGGCAAAGACCACCCTTCTCCAGGCGCATGCCGAAGTCGAATCGGCCAAAGCCGCCCTCGCCTCAGCCCAGATCGATCTCGACCATACGAAGATCGTCGCCCCGTTCGACGGCGTCATCGACCAGACGGCCTATAACGTCGGCAACGTCGTTGCCGCCAACCAGACCACGGCGCTGACGACGATCCGTCA
Organism: Rhizobium sp. SVR5-9E; assembly: GCF_056755095.1. Taxonomy (NCBI): domain Bacteria; kingdom Pseudomonadati; phylum Pseudomonadota; class Alphaproteobacteria; order Hyphomicrobiales; family Rhizobiaceae; genus Rhizobium; species Rhizobium sp. SVR5-9E. The sequence goes on from NZ_JBNDHS010000143.1 coordinate 7,185, forward strand.
GCTTGATCCGATTTACATCCTGCTGACGGAATCGAGCACCAATCTCCTGAAGCTGCGTGATGCCATGAGGTCGCGCGCAGTTCAGAGCGAAGCGAATGCCGTCTTCCGCCTGATCCTCGAAAACGGCAAGGAATACAACCAGAAGGGCAAGCTGGATATGTCGAAGCAGATCGTCAGCGAGACGACTGGAACCTTCATCATCCGCGTGCTCTTCCCGAATCCGGATCGCGTCGTTCTACCGGGCATGTATGTCCGCGCGACCGTCGAACTCGGCGCCGAGGTCGGCTATGCCCTGCCGCAGCTTGCCACCAGCCGCGACGCGAATGGCCGCCTGACGGCGCAGTTCATTTCCGCCGACGGCAAGGTCGAGACACGCGCGTTCGAAAACGCCTCCCCTTCCAACAATTCCTGGCTCGTGACCGACGGCGTCAAGGATGGCGATCAGCTGATCGTCAGCGGCCTCCAGTCGATAGCCCCCGGCATGCCGGTGAAGCCGGTTCCCATGAAAATCAATGAAAGCGGTGTGGTCGTGGCTGCCGAACAGGCAGGAGCCGGTGACGCTCAGAAGCCGGCCGTACAGTAAAAACGCGACCGCCTCGAACAGAGAGCCCGCCGCACAGGAATAATTTGATGGCCAAGTTTTTCATCCGACGCCCGATTTTTGCTTGGGTCATTGCGATCACCATCATGCTCGCAGGCTTGCTCGCGATCTTCACGCTGTCGATCTCGCAGTATCCGGACATCGCACCGACAACGGTGCGCATCAACGCCAGCTATCGCGGCGCGAGTGCTGAAACCGTCGAGAAATCGGTTACGACGATCATCGAAGATGGCATGACGGGGCTCGACGACCTCACCTACATGACATCGACCTCGTCGACCGGTTCGGCCAGCATCTCGCTCACCTTCGGCACGAGCGCCGACCCGGATATCGCCCAGGTTCAGGTTCAGAACAAGCTGCAGCTCGTGCAGTCCCAGCTCCCGAGCGACGTCATCGATGCCGGCATCAGCGTGACGCGATCGACCTCCAGCATCCTGCTGGTCGGCTCGCTCGTTTCAACCGACGGAAAGCGGAACTCTGTCGACCTCGGCAATATCCTGTCCAATCAGATCGAAGACCAGATCCAGCGGCTCGAAGGCGTCGGCAGCATCAACATCTTCGGCTCCGGTTACGCCATGCGCGTCTGGCTTGATCCCTTCAAGCTGCAGAAGTTCCAGCTCACGCCGAGCGACGTGACGTCGGCCATCCAGGCGCAGAACACGCAGGTGTCCGTGGGCTCCCTCGGCGCGCAGCCGGCCGTCCAGGGCCAGCAGCTGAACGTCACGATCACGGCTCAAAGCCAGCTGACAACCGTCGCAGATTTCGAACGAATCATCCTGAAAGTGGAAAAGGACGGCTCGACCGTCCGCCTCAGCGACGTCTCGCGCATCGAAATCGGCCAGGAAAGCTACGGCGGCTCGTCGCGCTACAACGGCCAGCCGTCGACCGGTTTCGCCGTCAATCTCGCGGTCGGCGCCAATGCCATCGACACCGCTGCACGCGTTCGCTCGGCACTCGACACGATCAGCCGCGGCCTGCCGGAAGGCGTCGAGATCACCTATCCGTATGACACGACGCCCTTTGTCGAGCTGTCGATCGAAAAGGTTGTCCACACCCTCATCGAAGCGATCGCGCTGGTCTTCGTCGTTCTTCTGATCTTCCTGCAGAACCTGCGCGCGACGCTGATCCCGACCATTGCCGTGCCCGTCGTGCTGCTTGGAACCTTCGGCATCCTTGCGATCACGGGATACTCGATCAACACCTTGACGATGTTCGCCATGGTTCTTGCGATCGGCCTTCTCGTCGATGACGCCATCGTCGTCGTCGAAAACGTCGAGCGCATCATGTCGGAGGAAAAGCTGTCGCCGCTCGAGGCGACGGAAAAGTCGATGGGCGAAATCACCGGCGCCATTGTCGGCATTGCGCTCGTTCTGACGGCCGTCTTCATTCCGATGGCCTTCTTTGGCGGCTCCACCGGCATCATCTACCGTCAGTTTTCGGTTACCATCGTTTCGGCCATGCTGCTTTCGGCGATCGTGGCGATCGTGCTGACGCCGGCGCTCTGCGCGACCATGCTGAAGCCGGTCGACGAACACAAGAAGCGTCGCCTCGGCGACTGGTTCAACCGCAACTTCACCCGCTCCACCAACGGCTATGTCCGCACGATCGGCTATCTGTTGAAACGCCCGATCCGCGTCATGCTCGTGTTCCTGCTAATCGGCGCGGGCTGTGCCTATCTCTTCACCCGCCTTCCAAGCTCGTTCCTACCGCAGGAAGATCAGGGCGTTCTGCTGACGATCATCACGACGCCGCCCGGCTCGACAACGCAACAGACCCAGGCCGTCGTGGAGAAAGTGGAGAACTACTACCGCGAGAACGAAAAGGATGCCGTTGATTCGGTCTTCGGCGCCCTCGGATTCGGCTTCAACGGTTCCGGCCAGAACAGCGCGATCGTGTTTACGAAGCTCAAGGATTTCTCGTTGCGCACAGACCCCAACCTGCAGGCGCAGGCGGTCGTGACGCGTGCCTTGAAGACCTTCTTCACCTTCCGCGAAGCGCAGGTCTTCGCATTGCTGCCGCCGGCGATCCAGGGGCTCGGTGTCTCCAGCGGATTCTCGATGTATCTCGTTGATACCGGTGGACACGGCACGGAAGCGCTCGACGCGGCTTCCAAACGCCTTATCCAGATGGCCAATGCCAGCGGCAAGGTGGTTGCGCTTCGTAGCAACAACAAAGAAGTCGAGCCGCAGATGAAAATTCTGATCGACCAGGAAAAGATAGGCGCCATGGGCGTCGATATCGCCGCGGTCAATTCGATGCTCTCGGTCATCTTTACCGGCCGCGACGTCAACGACTTCACCCTGAACGGCGAGATCAAGCCGGTCTATGTCCAGGGCGACGCACCCTTCCGCATGCAGCCGACCGATCTCGACCATTGGTATGCCCGAAATAGCGCGGGTGAAATGGTGCCCTTCTCGGCCTTCACCACGACGGAATGGGTCAGGGGCGCACCGACGCTTGCCCGCTTCAATGCGGTGAGCGCGATTCCGCTGGACGGCGCCTCGGCACCCGGCGTCAGCTCGGGCGATGCCATGAACGAGATGGAAGCGCTCACCGAGCAGCTCGGCGGCGGCTACACGGTCGCCTGGCAGGGCATTTCCTATCAGGAACGCCTCTCCGGCTCGCAGGCGCCAATGCTTTACGCGATCTCGGTGCTCGTCGTCTTCCTCTGCCTTGCAGCACTTTATGAGAGCTGGTCGATCCCGTTTTCGGTCATCATGGCAGTGCCCGTCGGCGTGCTCGGAGCGCTGACTGCGGCGACCCTCTTCGGGCAGGCGAACGACGTCTACTTCAAGGTCGGGCTGCTGACGACCATCGGTCTGGCGGCGAAGAACGCGATTCTGATCGTCGAGTTTGCGAAGGACCGCATGGAAACCGGCATGGGACTCTTCGAAGCGACGTTGGAAGCAGCAAGGCTGCGTCTGCGACCGATCATAATGACATCGCTCGCCTTTATCCTCGGCGTCGTCCCGCTGGCGGTCGCCACCGGCGCCGGTTCTGCAGCGCAGAACGCCATCGGCATCGGTGTTCTCGGCGGCATGCTTTCAGCGACGGCACTCGGCATCTTCTTTGTGCCCTCCTTCTTTGTCGTGATCCGTCGCATCTTCTCGCGCCGAGCGAAAAATTGAGGCGTGAGTGTGATAAAAATGCACTGCCAGAATGAATGAGTCGTTGCTACATTGCGGCCGACTGCTTCGGCATGGTGTATCTCGTTGGGACGAAGCGCAGCCGACGGCAAAGCATGACGCTTTTGGCAAGAATTTAGACTTGGTCGAGTTACAGGAAGAAATGAATGGTATCTCTCCGTATTGCCTCACCGGCATTGTTGCTTTTGCTAGCCGGCTGCGTGGTCGGGCCGGATCATACGCCCCCCGAGATGCCGCTTCCGGGCAAGTTTGCTGAGGGTGGCGCCAAGAACATCGGCGATGTTGCGACGGTCACCTGGTGGACGGCGTTCCGCGACAAGCAGCTCGACAGCCTGGTGGCCCGCGGCATCGACCAGAACCTCGACGTGCTGCA
>NZ_JBNDHS010000144.1:0-11014 GCF_056755095.1 Rhizobium sp. SVR5-9E
TCTCCTGGCTGCGAATACGCTTGATGGCGGTGCTGGGGCGGATACGCTGCGGGGTGGCCGTGCGAACGACACATACATTGTCGATGATCTAGCCGATATCATTACCGAAGCCGCCAATGCAGGCACCGATCTGATCAAGACGGCGCTTTCGACTTATGCGTTGACCAGTATCGCCAATGTCGAGAAGTTGACCTTTACCGGCTCCGGCGATTTTGTGGGAACCGGGAATGCCCTGGTCAACGTCATCACCGGCGGTGCCGGCAACGATACGCTGGATGGTGGCGCCGGCGCCGACACGTTGATCGGCGGCGCTGGCAACGACATCTACATCGTTGATAACACCGCCGACGTTGTCACCGAAGCGGCCAATGCGGGCATTGACGAAATCCGTACCTCGCTTGCGACCTATTCGATAGCCGCACTGGCCAATGTCGAGAACCTTGCCTACATCGGTGCCGGCAACTTCTCGGGCACCGGCAATGCACTCGCCAACACGATCACCGGCGGGGCCGGCAATGACGCGCTGAACGGTGGGGCAGGGGCAGATCTCATGATTGGCGGCTTGGGGAACGATACCTACATCGTCGATAATGCAGGCGATACCGTCGCTGAAGGCGCTGATGGCGGCATCGATACCGTCAAGACGGCGCTCGCCAGTTATATGCTGGGCACCAACATCGAAAACCTGGTTTCGACCGGAACAGCAGCCTTCAGCGGGACCGGCAATGCGCTTGACAACCTTATCGTCGGCGGTAAGGGCTCGAACACGCTAACGGGTGGTGCAGGCAACGATATTCTCACTGGTGGAGCGGCGGCCGACTTCTTCGTTTATTTGCCGAACTGGGGCCACGATACGATCACAAACTTCCTGGCAACCGGCACGGCGCATGACACAATCAAGATAGATCACATCGTCTTTGCCGATTGGGCGTCGCTTCTCGCCGCATCCAACCAGTCTGGCAGTGATACGCTCATTACAGCCGATGCGAACAATACCATCACGCTGCAGAACGTGCTCGTATCAAGCCTTCAGTCAGGGGATTTCCAGTTTACGTGATCTTCGCGTGGACTTCCCGGCGGGAAATCCTGTCGGGGAGGAGTGGGGCGAAGTTCTATTATTGCGACGATCTGCTTTGACCTGCGTCCCCGGATGTCCTCGGTTTGAGGTACTCGGCTCACAGAATTGAGGTGCTCCGCAAGCCTCGTGGAAACCGGTGCGCCGACTAGCGGCTGGCGCGTTCAGATCTGGCGCCGCCGGCTTGCGCGAGTTTTTAGATGCTCTCGCCGATTGGCGATGTTCGTTCCGCTTATTCATCGGGGACGTTCTGAATTCCCAGACGAAATGCTGCTGCCGTCGCGCTTTCCCAAAGAACAATACCGAAGTTGTTATCTCATACTTAGGCTTCGGATGCTGTGAATATCGGTCGCTGTTGTAACAATTTGATCGGACATTTGCAAAAATCGAGCAGAACGGTTTAGATGTGCTTCGGGGATCGCGAGGGGAAGTGCAGTGAGCATTCCGCAGGGCGTCTATAAATACCGTTCGACTTCGTTTTTTCAACGGTGCCGGCGGGTCATTCTTTGCGCCACGCTCGTTTTGTCTTCCGGATGCGGCGGACATCCAAAGGATGTGCTGGTGCCTGTTGCGGACTCCTCGCCCGGCTCCAGCCGCGTGAACATGCTGATTGCGACGACGCGGGCGCTCTCCACCAATCGCGGCGAGATGTTCACGGGCGAAAGAGCCCTTGCTCCAGCCTTTGCCGACATCACCGTTTCAATACCACCTGCAGGCGTGCGCAAGGTCGGCGACGTCGCGTGGCCGAAACGGCTTCCGTCAAACCCGGCGACTGATTTCGCAACCCTGAAGGCAGACGAGATTAGTATAGAGCAGGCAAAGACCTGGCTTAACGCCGCCGTCCGCAAAAGCCCCGATCACAGCGCGTTCGTGTTCATCCATGGGTTCAACAACCGGTTCGAGGACTCCGTCTACCGATTTGCGCAGATCGTCCACGATTCAGGCGTCCACAGCGCGCCCATCCTAGTGACATGGCCATCGCGGGGCAGCCTGCTCGCCTATGGATACGATCGCGAAAGCACCAACTATACGCGCAACGCCCTGGAAAAACTGTTTCAGTATCTGGCGAACGATAAAGAGATAGAGGAAGTCTCCATCCTTGCGCATTCGATGGGCAACTGGCTGGCCCTCGAAGGCTTGCGCCAAATGGCGATACGCAACGGCGGGCTGCCACCAAAATTCAAGAACGTGATGCTTGCCGCTCCGGACGTCGACGTGGACGTGTTCCGCTCGGAGATTGCGGACATGGGCAAGCAGCATCCCCGCTTTACATTGTTCGTGTCGCGCGATGATCGCGCGCTTGCCTTCTCGCGCAGGATCTGGGGCGACATCCCCCGGCTTGGATCGATCGATCCGGAGCACGCTCCCTACAAGGAGGAACTCGAAGCCAACAAGATCGCCGTGATCGACCTCACCAAGGTGAAAGCCGGCGACAGTCTCCACCATAGCAAGTTCGCGGAATCGCCAGAGATCGTCCAGCTCATCGGCACGCGCATTTCCGAAGGCCAGACACTGACCGACAGCAGGATGGGTGTCGGGGACCAGCTTATTGCCGGAACGACTGGAGTGGCTGCAGCTGCTGGCAGTGCGGCAGGTCTCATTCTCGCGGCCCCGGTTGCGGCAGTGGATCCGGATACCCGAGCCCACTACGCTGATCACTTGGCTAGCATGACCGGGCAGACGAGCGGGCAGCAAAGGGCGGCACCGAAGTGCAGTTCGAGCGGAGCGGCATCGCAGGGACGAGCGTGTGCCGTGACGCAGTGATGATGGGCGGAGGGCCAGGCCCCAGATGAAGGAGAAGTTGATGACGATGGCGCAGACATACCTGAAGCTTGGGTTCTCGCTGACCCTGGCAGCATTGGCGTCCACGGGGGTACAGGCGGCCGATGTATCGCCTCTCCTGACGCAGGATCCAAAGCCCGCCGAAGCCGCGGATGGCTGGACGTTCTCAATCGCTCCGTATTTCTGGATGGCCGGGCTATCGGGCGATACGGCGCAGTTCGGGCTTCCCACAGTGCACATCGATGCCGATTTCGGCGACATCCTGGACAATCTCGATTTCGCGCTCATGGCGGCGGGCGAAGCCCGATACGACCGTTTCAGCGTCATCGGCGATGTCATCTACACGAAGCTGTCTGCCAATGGCGAAACGCCGTTTGGCGTATTGGCGAATGATGTCGATGTCACCGCGAAGACGTTTGCCGGGCTTCTTGGCGCCGGCTATTCGCTCCTCGAGGGCCCGTCGGGGAATCTCGATATCGTCGGCGGTATTAGGCTCTGGTCGGTTGACACGGAACTTTCGTTTAATGGCGGCCTGCTCAACGGCCGGGATGTCAGCGACAGGGCCACATGGGCCGATGGTATGGCCGGCTTTCGCGGGAAATATTTCTTCACGCCGGAGGTCTATCTGACCGGATGGGGACTGGTCGGCGGCGGCGGAGCCGACATCGACTGGGACGTCGCCTTGGGCGTCGGCTACGATTTCAACAACTGGATTTCAGCCATTGCCGGATATCGAGCGCTCGGAGTTGATTATAGCGATGATGGCTTCGTTTTCGACGCTGTCCAGCAAGGCCCGATCCTCGGGCTCGCGATAAAGTTCTAGCCACGCGATCAAGGCGCGGTTTGCTTCGAACTCGAATTCGACCGGATGTTCCATCCGCGATTTTGCGGAGGCCAAGGGCGAGGCTGAATGCTCGCAAAAATCCGACGACCCCGTCGCGTTGCGCCCAGTATGTCGAGCTGTTTGAGGCATTGACGAACGAGCTTGAAGCAACGATCAAGTCCGCTCGGATGATGCGGCATTGTTTCCAACGATCTGATGGCAGAATTTAATAGATCGATTGGCTGTCCATCGTCGGTCTACTGTATGTTACTGTTAAATACGCTGTCGTTTTCCGTGCCCTGACCACCTTGTCATGTGACGGCTAGGTCGCAATATCGGGATTGCGTCATAAATAGCTGTGGACCAACTGTATGAGCGCACTGGCAATTGGCGGAATGGTCTTCGTTTGTCTCGGTGCGGCGGCCGGGTTCGGAATGCTCATGCGGTTCCGGCTGCCGCAGCATCATCTCAGCGTTGACTCTCGGGATGTAATCAAACTCGCGACGGCTGTCGTCGGCACGCTTTCGGCATTGGCGTTGGGTTCCTGATAGCTTCTGCAAAGACGACTTTCGACGATGCTGAAACCGAGCTTCGGACATCGACGGCGAGAGTGCTTCTCCTCGACCGTGTCATGATTCACTACGGCCCGGAAACGGCGGAGGCTAGGCGACTGCTTTCACAACTCGTGGAATCGCGGTTGCAATTCGACTGGCCTGCCGCCGCTGATGGCGCGGGCCAACAGAGCCGCGATGAGATCAGCATTGAGCCTATCCAGGCCCAATTGAGATCATTGAAACCCGGCACTGACGCCCAACATTTGCTGCAAGCCCGCGCCATAGAAGTCAGCGGGGACATTGCCGAGGCCCACTGGCTTGTGGTCGAGAGTGACGGCGAGAGCCTGCCTATTGCCTTCCTGGTCATTCTGGCGTTCTGGCTCGCACTGCTGTTCTTCACATTCGGTCTGCTCTCGCCGGTCAACAGCACCGTTGTCGGCATGCTGATCGTCTGCGCGCTGTCTGTAGGAGGTGCGGTATTCCTAATCATCGACATGGCTCATCCCTACCTCGGGGTCATCCAAGTTTCCGAGGAACCGTTGCGGAATGCGCTCAGCCGATTAAGTGCGCACACGGGGGCGTAGTTGCCGACGTTTGTTACCGTAACATACGTTGATTGTCGTTCGCTTTTGGCGATCATCGACCAATTACGGATGTCGCCGGCGGGGCGACGCCGTCGATACATGCGCCTATGAAGTCTCGCCATCACGACACGATGCATGGATAGCTGAATTTCTGCTCGGGATTGGATTTTCGTGGGTCAATTAGGCTTTTGCATTCGGTGGCGCAATGCTCCTTACGTTCCTCTTCCAAGAAGCGCCCCGTCGATCCCAGCCATCCCGCGGCAGCCGACAACCGCAGGAGGCAACTGATCAAACTTGGCCTCGTGAAGTAATCACCTTAATCAGACGGAGATGAGGACGATGCGCATGTCTACGGGGAAAGCCTACTTGTTCGCCTCTACCATCCTGGCCTGCGCTGCGACCTCCGCTGCCGCTCAGGAGAGACAGGCCTATTTCGGCGAAACGCACGTCCACACCGGTTGGTCGTTCGACGCCTACATCTTCGGAAACACCAAGAGCACGCCGGCAGATGCATACAGGTATGCCAAGGGAGAGACCATAAAGCATCCGCTTGGCTACGACATCAAGATCGATACGCCGCTCGACTGGATGGGCGTCACCGACCATTCCGAATATGTCGGGACCGTCGCGCTTGCGAACACGGCCGGTTCCGCGATCAGCAAGCTTCCGATCGCGCAGAAGCTGATCGTGAAGGATCCGGCGGATATTACGCGCATCTACCTCTGGCTAGGAGGTACGATTGTCGATAAGAAGCCGATCGAGGAACTGATATCCCCTCAGGTCGCCGGCTCCGTCTGGAAGCAGAACGTCGATATCGCCGATCAGGCGAACGAACCTGGCAAATTCACGGCCTTCTGTTCCTACGAGTGGACCTCGACGCCGAACAACCGCAATATGCACCGCAATGTCTTCTTCCGCGACTGCGCCAAGGTTCCGGAGGTACCTTATAGCTCGATTGATTCAAGCGATCCGTCGGACCTTTGGAATTGGATGGATGGCCAGCGCAAGGCAGGCAACGAGCTTCTGGCGATTTCTCACAATGCCAATCTCTCCGACGGTCATATGTTTCCGACGGACATCGATGAGAAAGGCCGTCCCATCGATGCTGCCTGGGCAGCATCGCGTGACCGCAATGAACGACTGAGCGAGATCAAGCAGATCAAGGGAGCGTCGGAAACCCATCCGACGCTTTCACCAAACGACGAGTTTGCCAATTTCGAGATTCTGACCTATCTGCTCGGTGATCCCGCAGGCCGCTTCCCGACGATCTCCGGAAGCTACATACGCCAGGCTCTCAAGGACGGCCTCTCGATGATGGAGGCGCGGGGCTACAATCCCTACAAGACAGGCTTTGTGGGCGGATCGGACTCTCACAACACAGGCGTGCCCTATCGTCAGGATAATTTCTACGGTGGCCATGCGCGCAATGATGGCGAGATCAAGCAGCGCATGTCGGGCTACGTGTTTGCAGGCCTCGATGTCAGGCTTGAGAACCCCGCTGGACTGACCGGAGTTTGGGCCGAAGAAAACACCCGCGCTTCGCTTTTCGATGCCATGCAGCGGAAGGAAACCTTCGCCACGAGCGGTCCGCATATCAAGGTCCGGTTCTTTGGCAGTCCCAACGTGGTTGACGTCGGCAAGCCGGATTGGATTAAGGCGGCCTACGCAAGCGGCGTCCCGATGGGCGGAGACCTGCCGCCGCTCGGAGAGGCCAAAGCGCCGTCATTTGCAGTTTGGGCAGTGAAGGACCCGACGTCCGGCAACCTCGACCGTGTCCAGATCGTCAAGGGCTGGACAAAGCACGGACAAAGCTTCGAGAAGGTCTTCGACGTCGCCTGGGCTGGAGACCGTACGCCTGATGCCTTCAGCGGCATCGTCCCGCCGATCGGAAGCACCGTGAACATCTCCGAAGCCAGTTACACCAACACAATAGGCTCGGTCGAGTTGAAGGGGGCCTGGACCGATCCTGAATTCGACCCGAGCCTCGACGCGTTCTATTATCTGCGCACCCTGGAGATCCCGACGCCACGCTGGACCACGATCCAGGCAAAGGAACTTGGCATAGCGCCTCCCGACAACGTCGCGGCGACGATCCAGGAGCGGGCGTGGAGTTCTCCGATCTGGTACACGCCCACCCAGGAACTAAGGGCCGCCGCAAAAAAAGGCGTCACGGTTGCCGATCTGAAGCAGCGGGGGGCTTCGGCGCTGGATGACGCGGCACTCACCGACCTTGTCGTCGGCAAGTCGAGCTGGGTTCGGAACAACGTGACCGGCGAAGTCTTCAACATCACATGGACCGCCTCCGGCCAACGGCTCGTCGCCAACGTCAACGGAGCAATACCGAAGCCTAGCGAGATAGGTGATGTGTTGCATGGTGGCCTGACGGGATCCGGCACAGCTTACGCCATTAAAGACGGGGTCATCGTGACCACCTTGGGTAATGCGCCGTACGAGGCGACCGTCTACAAGCTCGGCGATAAATATTACGCCGCGCGTAGCAACGAGTTCGGCTACGCGAACTACGAGGTCGTGCCGACACCACAGACTCTCGATCCGTTGACACAACAGAAAGCGCCTTTCTGATGCGGTGGCGCGGTTCCATGGTCGGAACATCCAATGGAGGTTGACCGAATGGCAACGAAGTCGATGTTCAGCCAAACATCGGTCTGGCTGCTTTTCAGCCTCTGCTGGTCGATGCTCGCTTTTGTTGGCGAAGCCCGGGCCTGTGCTATCTGTTTCTCTGGGCTTGTGGTAACTCCGGGACAAAAGCTCGACGCTGCAGACGAGGCCGTTTTGGCTGCCCCTTTGGCCAGCGGCCCGGGACAGTTCCGCATTGTCGAAATTGTGAAGGGGGATGGAGCTGTAGGCGACCTCATAGTTCAGCCCGGCCTGTCGGCCCAAGCCTCTGAGGCAGTGATGTCTATAGACGGTCTGACCGTCGACGATGAGGCACCCACGACGCTGGACGAAAAACCCCTCTTGCTTCTTCGCGATAAGGTGTCTGAGAAGTGGATGAGCCTCGGGGCGATGCGCGCCGACTATGCCGAATGGCTGCAACGGCTCGCGGAGACGAAGCGCAGCGGTGAGGGGCGCCCGAAGAGAATCTGGCCGCAATTGACGCTTACATCGTCGTACCTGACGGACGAGGAATGGCGTGAGCGCGTTGGGGTCGTCGCGCCGCAACTCGAAAGCACTGAACCGCTCGTCGCCGAGATCGCATACGGGGAACTCGTGCGGGCTCCCTACGGCGCGATCCGACTTCTCAAGCCCCAGCTTGACGCTGCGAAGATCGCGACCTGGACCAATGATCCGAAACTGGCGTCCCGGCGTGCGGCATATACGCTGTTACTAGGCATAGCGGGCGGTCCGGACAGCGCGACGGAGCTCGAGCGGCAGATCGACGAAGCCCTGAGAACGCGGGATACGACCAACCTTTCGGCCATGCTTGCTGCTGATCTGGAATTGCGCGGCGCTTCACGCGTCAACTGGATTGAACAAACGTACTTCGCCGACCGACAGCGCACTCTGCCTGAGATCCAGGCCGCCTTGCTCGCGCTCAGTGTCCATGGCGGCGCAAAAGGTGCGGTGCCGCGCGCAAGGGTGATCGAGGCCTATCGTTACTTCATCAAGGCGCGCAATCCGATGGCAGGCTTCGTGGCCATGGAACTGGCCGATTGGGAGGCCTGGGACGCAACCGCGGACTATATTGCCGTCATCCGGGCGAAAGCGGTCAAGGATCCCGCCGAACAGTTTGCAATCCTGAGTTATCTCCAGCGCAGCCCACTTACTGCCGCCCAAGCGGGGTTGCGGCCCGTCGCCGAACAACACGAATAGGTGTCCGATGAAACTGCTGCCAATCGCGCCGGAGCCTTCGGGTGGCGGACACTACGCCCCGAAAACGAAATGGCAGCGGTTTCTCGGCGAGCCGCTCCTGCACTTCGTCATCGTGGGTGTTGTTCTGTTTGGAGCCTATCGCCTCGTCAGCCCCGAACCGGAAGAAAGCGTCGACCCGAAGAAAATCGAACTGACGAAGGATGATGTCCGTCAGCTTGCAGTGACATGGCTTGCGCAAGGGCGGCCACCACCGACATTGAATCAGTTGCGTTCTCTCATGGATGAGAAAGTCACGGAGGAGATCCTATTCCGCGAGGCCATCGCCCTTGGTCTCGATCGTGACGACCAGATTATCAAGCGAAGGCTGGCGCAAAAAATGGACTTCCTGGCCGCGGACCTTGCTGCGCTCGATGAGCCGAGCAATGCCGAACTCAAGAAATGGTATTCGAAGAACTCGGAGCGCTTCGTGCTCTCGCCGCATGCGAGCTTCCGCCATTTGTATTTCTCGTTCGACAAACACGGCGAGGCTACCCGCGAGGTCGCTGCGGCCGCTATCGGTGCCGTATCCGGTAAGCCTGCGGATTCGCCGGAAGTCGCGTCAATCGCCGACCCGTTCATGTTCCGGAACTATTATGGCGACGCAACGCCCGACCAAATGGCAAAGGAGTTCGGGCCTGACTTTGCCAAGGCGCTGTTCAACCTGAAATCAGGATCGTGGCAAGGGCCTGTGCAGTCCGGCTATGGCTGGCATCTGGTTTGGATCGGTTCGATCGAGGCCGGGCGCGTTCCGGCCTTCGAGGAGGTTGCCCCTGCTGTCAAAACAGCATGGATGGACGAGCGCTACAACGAGGTCAAGCGGACCGCGTTTCAGGAAATGCGTTCCCGCTACGTGGTGATCCTGCCCTCCGTCGTTCCGGATGATTTGCTGGGCCTGCAAATGCCTGCTGGATCCAACGATCAGCTCGAGGTCTCCGCGCAATGAGCCGCCGGATGCTGCTGCCCTTGTTGCTCTGGCACTTACTCTTCAGCGGTATCCTGGCGGTTATGGCGTTCATGTCGAACGCCGCTGCCCACGAGATAAGGCCTGCCTATATCGAGATCGTACAATCGAGCCCCAGCCGTTACACCGTCACGTGGCGAACGCCCATGCTGTCCGGCATGCGCCTGCCGGTCGTATTGCGGTTTCCGGACAGTGTGCGCAACGTGACGGTGCCAGCCGAGCGCAACCTGCCAGATTCGCTGGTTGAATCGCGGGTCATCGAGACCGAAGACGGACTTTCGGGCAAGCGGGTCGAGTTCGTCGGCCTTCAAGCAACCATTACCGATGTGTTGGTCCGGGTCCATCTGATGGACGGCTCCGTCTCGACCAGCATGGTCCGGCCCTCTCAGCCGTGGGTCGAGATCGCTGCCCGGCCGGCGCGCCTTGATGTGGCCAAGACGTTTGTCATGCACGGCGTCGAACATATCCTGCTTGGCTATGACCACCTGTTGTTTGTCCTCACATTGATCTTCATCGCACGTAGCTGGCGGGCACTGCTGCTGACCGTGACAGCGTTCACAGCAGCTCATTCGATCACGCTGACCCTTGCCACACTCGGTTTCGTGCATGTTCCCGGACCACCTGTGGAGGCGGCGATAGCCTTCAGCATCCTCCTGCTTGCCTGTGAGATGATCCGTATTCAGAAGGGCCAGGCCAGTCTCACGGCGCAACGGCCGTGGATGGTCGCATTTGCTTTCGGTCTGTTGCATGGGCTCGGCTTCGCTGGTGCGCTGTCAGACCTGGCGTTGCCACCCGGGGACATCCCGCTCGCCTTGCTGTTCTTCAATGTCGGCGTAGAGATCGGGCAGTTGATGTTCATTGCGATCGTGATCTTTGCGGTTGGCCTGGTACGGAAGGTGAACTGGGCTCCGTATGTCGGTCGCGGTGCGTTTTTTGCAGCGACCTATGTAATCGGCACGATGGCATCGTTTTGGTTCATAGAGCGTATTATGGCATTTTAGGCAATCCATCCGATCGGCGGTAGGGCAAACTATCCGCACTGTCACATGTCCGATCGAAAGCATCATCAGATTGCGTCATCTGACTTCAACCAAGATCGGCGCGACTTGAAATGTTACGAGATGCCGTGGATTCCTTCTGGCCCACAAAGCAGAAATGGTTCTCGCACACGCGATCCGACGGGTTCTTGATTTTAAAAGTCTCGGTGTGATCAGGCCCCCCGCAAGCAATCTTCCTATCCGCAAAAAGCCCGCCTAACTGGCGGGCTTTCTGCGTTGCAGGGTCACGGTCCTCACTGCGCTGGTGCGGGGTCGATGGCGATGCCCGAGGCGCGCAGGCCGCTGAAGAGTTTCTGCTGATCTT
>NZ_JBNDHS010000145.1:0-10827 GCF_056755095.1 Rhizobium sp. SVR5-9E
CTTCGCCTGCATGTCCAGAGACCGCGCTGACAGGAAAGCCAGGCAGATCCTCATAGGGCGTTCGCACAGCATTCGTCAGCTCGCCCACGAGGGAGCCGAGACCCGAGCCGAGAATGATGCCGTGACGCGGAACGAGCCCGCCGAGCCTACCTACGAGCAGATCGATGGCGGCGTTCATCCGAGTTCCGTCTCGAAGCTGAAGGGAAGAAGCTCTTCCATCGTCATGGTTTTCTTCACGCCGGCTTCATCGCAGAGATAGATCTTCGTGTCCTTGGACGCGAATTCGGAGATCTTCTGCCGGCAGCCGCCGCAGGGCGGGCAAAGTGGCAGCTTCTCGGCAATCACGGCCATTTCGACAATCTTCTTCGCCCCGCCCATGATCATGGCGCCGATAGCCGTCGGCTCGGCGCACCAACCCTGGGGGAAAGAGAGGTTTTCGATATTGGCACCGGTGTAGACCTTGCCGTCTTCAGCGCGGATCGCGGCGCCGACCGGGAATTTCGAATAAGGCGCATGGGCAAAGGCCATGGCACCGCGGGCGGCTTCGAAAAGGTCGTGTGACATCTATCAGCGCTCCTTGGTATAGGGGACTCCGCCGGCCTTCGGCGGCGTGGCGACGCCTATGAAGCCCGCAAGCAGGATGCATGTGAGAATATAGGGCAAGGCCTGGAAGATCTGCACCGGCACTTCCCCGATCAGCGGCACCTCCTTGCCCTGCATGAAGTTCGCCAATGCATCAAGGAAGCCGAAAAGCAGGCAGGCGAACATGACCGGCACCGGCTTCCACTTTGCAAAAACCAGCGCGGCAAGAGCGATATAGCCTTTGCCCGCCGACATATCCTTGATGAAGGCCGCCGATTGCGCAATCGCAAGATATGTGCCCGAGAAGCCGCAGAGGATGCCGGCGCACATCACGGAACGATAGCGCAGCCAACTGACCGAGATGCCGGCCGTATCGACGGCGCCTGGATTTTCGCCGACGGCGCGAAGCCGCAGGCCGAAGCGCGTGCGGTAGAGGATCCACCAGGAAAGCGGCACCGCCAGAAATGCGAGGTAGGTCAGAATGTTGTTGCCCGAGATCACGTTCGAATAGAGCGGACCGATGATCGGAACCTCCCGCATCGCCTCCGCACCCGGAAGCGTGATCGGCGCGAAGCGGCTCTCCGGAGAAAGCTGTGGCGTACGCCCGCCTTGGCCGAACCACGCCTGCCCGAGGACAATCGTAATGCCGGCGACGAAGAAGTTGATGGCCACGCCGGAGATGATCTGGTTGCCGCGATTGGTGATCGACGCAAAACCATGCACCAAGCTTAGTGCAACCGAGCAGAGGATGCCTGCAAGGAGGCCAAGCCAAGCCGAGTCCGTGATGTATGCGACGCAGGCAGCGGCGAAGGCGGCGCCCAGCATCTTGCCCTCGAGGCCGATGTCGAAAATGCCGGACCGCTCCGAGAAGAGCCCGGCAAGCGCGGTGAAGATCAGCGGAATCGACAGGCGGATCGTCGAGGAGAGAACGCTAATGAAAATATCGTAGTAATCCATCGCCGTCCCCTCACACCGTCTTGAACTGCTGATAGATGCGAACCATCGCCGGTCTGAACATATATTCGAGGGCGCCTGCGAAGAGAATGACGAGACCCTGGATCACCAGGATCATTTCGCGGGTGATGTTCGGCATCTCGAAGGAGATCCAGTCGCCGCCCTGATAAAGGATGCCGAACAGGATCGCCGAGAAGATAATGCCGACCGGATGATTTCGGCCCATGAGCGAGACGGCAATGCCGACAAAGCCGGCGCCACCGACGAACTCGACCTGCAGGCGGGCCGAAGACCCCATGACTGGATTAAGCGCCATCATGCCGGCCAGCGCGCCGGAGAGCAGCATGGCGATCATCACCGTGCGGGCATAGGGGATGCCTGCGTAGGAGGCCGCGGTCGGGCTGACGCCGAGCGTGCGCATCTCGAACCCCAGCTTGGTGCGCCAAATGAGCAGCCACACGAAGTAGGCCGCGACAAGGGCAATGAGGAAGGAGACGTTGAACGGCGCCGCACCCAGCTTTGCACCGAAGAGATTCATCAGCCATCCGAGCTTCGGCAGTTGGCCGCCTTCGAGGAAGGTGCGTGTTTCCGGCGCCATCTTGCCCGGCACGATCAGCACATGCACCAGCAGGTAAACCATCAGCGCCGCGCCGATGTAGTTGAACATGATGGTGGTAATGACGATGTGGCTGCCGCGTTTCGCCTGGAGAACGGCCGGAATGAACGCCCAGGCGGCGCCAAACAGGCCAGCACCGACAACCGCCACCGGCATTGTCACATACCATGGGACATAGTGGTCGAGCGCGAGCGCCACCAATGCGCAACCGAGGCCGCCGAGATAAGCCTGGCCTTCCGAGCCGATGTTGAAGAGGCCGGCGTGAATGGCGACCGCTACCGACAGGCCGGTGAAGATGAAGCTCGTGGCATAATACAGCGTAAAACCAATGCCTTCGCCGCTGCCGAGCGCGCCTTCGATCAAGAGCGACAAGGCCGCAATCGGACTTTCGCCGATCAGCCAGACGACGAAGCCCGAAATCAAAAAGGCAACGATCAGGTTCAGAAGCGGGATAAGGCCGTAGGCGATCCAATTTGGAAGAGGAACGGAAGCTGTGCTCATTAAGGCCTCACGCGGCAATGCCGGCCATCATCAGGCCGAGGGTCTGTTCACCGGCATCGGGCGTCTTCTCGCCGACGACGTGGCCGGCAAACATGACAAGGATACGGTCTGAAAGGGCGCGGATTTCATCGAGCTCGACGGAAACGAGCAGGATCGCCTTGCCCGCATCGCGCATCTCGATGATACGGCGGTGAATGAATTCGATGGCGCCGATATCGACGCCACGCGTCGGCTGGCCGATGATGAGTGCCGTCGGGTCGCGCTCGATTTCGCGGGCAACGACAATCTTCTGCTGGTTACCGCCGGAGAAATTGGCTGTCTTCAGACGGGGGTTCGGCGGGCGGATGTCATATTTCTCAATCTTCTCCATCGCGTCCTTGCGGATCGCCTCGAGATCGAGCAGCGGACCTTTGCTGTAGGCGGGCTTGCGGTGATAGCCGAGGACGGAATTCTCGTATTCCTCGAACTTGAGCACGAGACCCATATGGTGGCGGTCTTCGGGGATATGGGCAAGGCCGAGTTCGCGCAACCGCGCCGCATCGGCCTTGTCGATCGGCTGGCCATCGACGAAAATCTCGCCGGAATGCGGTTTGCGGATGCCGGCGATCGCTTCCAGAAGCTCGGACTGACCGTTGCCGGCCACTCCGGCAATACCGACGATCTCACCGCCACGCACATCGAAGGAGACGTTGTCGACCATGGTGACGCCGCGATTGTCCTTGACGGTAAGGTTGCGCACCGAAAGCACGACGCCACCTGGCGTCGCCTGGCCCTTTTGAACGCGCAGCAGCACGCGGCGGCCCACCATCAATTCGGCGAGCTCTTCAACCGTGGTTTCCGCGGTCTTGCGGGTTGCTACCATTTCGCCCCGGCGCATGACCGAGACGGTGTCGGTAATGGCCATGATCTCGCGCAGCTTGTGCGTGATCAGAATGATCGTCTTGCCCTGGTCGCGCAGCACCTTGAGGATACGAAACAAATGGTCGGCCTCAGCCGGCGTCAAGACGCCGGTCGGCTCATCCAGGATCAGGATCTCGGCGCCACGATACATGGCTTTCAAGATTTCGACGCGCTGCTGCAAGCCGACCGGGAGCTGCTCGATCAGCGCATCAGGGTTCACTTCCAGGCCATACTCCGTCTCCAGCCGCTTCAACTCAGCCCGCGCCGAGGCAACGCCCCTTGCCAGCAGCGCGCCGCCTTCGGCGCCGAGCATGATGTTTTCTAGCACTGTAAAATTATCGACCAGCATGAAATGCTGGTGAACCATGCCGATACCGGCTGCGATCGCGGCCTGGCTATCGCGGATAGTCACCGGCGTGCCGTTGACACGGATTTCGCCAGCGTCAGCGTGGTAAAAACCATAAATGATCGACATCAACGTCGATTTACCGGCGCCGTTTTCCCCGATGATGCCGTGGATCGTGCCCTTGGCGACGGTGAGATTGATGTCCTTGTTTGCGTGAACGGCACCGAACTTCTTGTCGATGCCCACAAGTTCGATAGCGGGCGTGTCTGTCACTGCAGGCTCCAATACGAAAAGGGCGTATGGCGGAAAAACCGGCCGCCATACGCCCCATCTCAGTGGCGGATCACTTCGGGCAAGAATTGTCCGTCGTATAATCGTGGACCTTGATGGTCCCTGCGATGATATCAGCCTTCGCCTTGTCGACGGCAGCCTGCATTTCCGCCGTGATCAGCGGCTTGTTGTGCTCGTCGATCGCAGCAGCGACGCCATCTTCCTTGACGCCGAGAGCCTGCATGCCGCCGGCGAACTTGTCGTTCTTGGCGTCACTGTAAGCATTGTAGACAGCCAGATCGACACGCTTGACCATCGACGTCAACACGGAGCCGGGATGCAGATAGTTCTGGTTGGAATCAACGCCGATCGAGAGCTTCTTGTTGTCGGCCGCCGTCTGGAGCACGCCGAGACCGGTTGCACCTGCCGCCGCGTAAACGACATCGGCGCCCTGATCGATCTGGTTCTTGGTCAGTTCACCGCCGCGAACGGGGTCGTTCCAGGCTGCACCGGTCGTGCCGGTCATGTTCTGGAAAACTTCGACGTCAGCCTTGACGGAACGCGCGCCCTGCTCGTAGCCGCATTCGAACTTGCGGATGAGCGGAATGTCCATGCCGCCGACGAAGCCGACCTTGCCGGACTTCGAGGCCATTCCGGCGAGAACGCCAACGAGGAAGGAACCTTCTTCTTCCTTGTAAACGACCGAGCGGACGTTCGGCTTGTCAACGACGGCATCAACGATGACGAACTTGGTATCCGGGAATTCGGCGGCGACCTTTTCGATCGCCGAGGTCCACGCGAAGGACACAGCTACAACCGGATTGAAGCCGCGGCTTGCGAAGTTGCGGATGGCCTGCTCGCCCTGCGTGTCGCCGGTCGGCTCGAAGTCGCGATAGGCAATGCCGGTTTCCGCCTTGAACTTCTCGGCACCGTTATAGGCAGCTTCATTGAAGGACTTATCGAACTTTCCGCCGGTGCCGTAAACGAGTGCCGGCTTGATGTCGGCGGCAAGCGCCGTCGTGGACATCGCAGCCACAGACAGGAGCGAAAGAAGGGTTTTTTTCATAATGCAGCCCTATTGTTGCTATTTGTTTGGGTCCTCCCGCAAGCCTGTTGCAGGCATGTCTGCGGAACTACCGGCCTCCCCCGAGACCTGGCTGGGCGCATCCTTGCATGTGCTACGAAAAAATTCACGAGAAATTTTTCGGCTGGTAAAAATTCCCCGTCGATGCTGAAAATCAGCCCAAGAGGGCTGATTTTCGTGCAAAACCGCCGCTAAAAGTGCGACTTTACCGAGCAATCGGGCAACTGACGCCGGTTCCGCGGAGCCCGCGATAGCCGTCCGGATTCTTGGCCAAATACTGCTGGTGGTAGTCCTCGGCATGGTAGAACTCGCCGGCCGAAGCGATCTCCGTGGTGATCTTCAAGCTGCGCCCGGCGGCTTTAAGCGCTGACTGGAAGGTATCGCGCACCGGCTCTGCGGTCGCCAGCTGTTCAGCTGTCGTCGTGTAGACGGCGGAACGGTAGGTCGTTCCGATGTCGTTGCCCTGGCGCATCCCTTGTGTCGGATCGTGCTCTTCGAAGAAGGCCCGAAGCGGCCTCAAAGCGAATACGTCAGAGCCGCCCGTCTTGTTAGGCGGTGAAGCGGCCCGCCACCGGCGGCTTCTTGTAGCCAATCATCCACAGCAAGAGAGCGATCACCAGAAAGATGGCAAAGGCCGGCTGCAACATCAGCCACCCGAACACGAAAGCATAGAAGCGCGGGTGCACATAGTAGGAAATCGACGCCTGCAGGGCAGACAGCGACGAAGGGCTCAAATCCTGCCAGGCATCGCCCATGGGTGTCATGACAACGGCGGATGCAGCAACGGACTGGATTGAATCGATCGTTCCCGCAATGACGGCCGCAGCGAGCGCAACAAGGCTGGTCAAACGCAACAAGAAACGCATCGATCCCTCCGACGCCCCACCGCCGGATTTTCCGGTCAGCCGCGCCATTCCCTAACCGAGCCAATAGATAATTATCGCGATGCATAAGCGCAATGGACAGCTTTGCCGGAGTTTTGTCGGAAGAGGTCAAAAAACTGTTAGATTTAGGTTGATCCCCGAGAATTCATCGGTATATATCGCGCCGTTCCGACGATTTGCTCCTCTCCGGGTGCGAAACGCAAATGGACAGGTGGCCGAGTGGTTGAAGGCGCACGCCTGGAACGCGTGTGTACGTGAAAGCGTACCGAGGGTTCGAATCCCTCTCTGTCCGCCATTTTTTGGATTTATGCCTTTTACAGGGAACTTAACATCGCGGTTGCCGATCGAGTGTCGCGTATTCAGCGTCGTCTCGATACGCCTGCCCTTTCGCAACTTGCCCGACTGCCTGCGCGACCTGAATATCATCGCAACGGTACATTCATCTGGCGGGGCGCTTGGCTCAATGCCAGCCCAACGGGACACATAATCGCAGCATTGCACTTGGTTCAGGTCATCGCCGCATGACGACAGCGACCTTATACCCGCGAGTTGGAAGCGAGTTTGACTTGCAAGGGACGGCTACCGCGGTTAAGCGAACCTTTCAACGGTGGACAGAGTATGGCAAGCAGCAGTAAGGCACGTAACATCATCAAGCGCGTTTTGTCGGAAAACGCCCGCGAGTATGCATTTCAATATGCGCTTGCGATCGCATGCCTTGTCATCATCTCGCTTTCGACGGCGTTTATCGCTTGGATCATGAAGTCTGTCATCAACGCGGCATTTGTCGAGCGTCGCGCGGATCTCGTTTGGGGCGTTTGTCTGGCAATCTTCATCGCCTTCGTACTGCGGGGATTTGCCAGCTATGGCCAAGCCGTAATTCTCTCAAAAATTGGAAACAACATAGCAGCACGATATCAGGTTCGAGCCTACTCCCATCTTCTCAAGCTATCGCTTGGATTCTTCAATCAGACGCGATCTGCGCGGATTGTTGCTCGATTGAACCAGAATATAAGCGGCGTACGGGATGTTATGAACCTCACGATCACATCGACAGTGAGGGACTTGCTCACATTCGTGTCGCTCGTGAGCGTCATGTTCATGCAGGAACCCTGGCTCAGCTTTTTTGTCTTTCTTGCGGCGCCTCCGCTCAGCTATGGACTGCGCAAACTGTCCAAACGCCTTCGCGCCGTGACAAGCGAAAACATTCATGCCGGCAGCTATGTATTCAGCGCCATGCAGGAAACGGTGCAGGGCATTGCCGTCGTCAAGGCGTTCACCCTCGAGAAGCCGCTTCAACAAAAGTTCGACGGGTTGCTTAGCGTGTCGGAGCGGCGCGCGAACAAGATCACTCGCGTTTCTGAACGATCCGGACCGCTGATCGAGACCGTCGCAGGCTTTGCTGTCTCGGGTGTTATCGCCTACGCCGCCTATCGGTCGGTCTACTACAATGTTCCGCCAGGCGGCTTCCTGTCGTTCCTCACAGCGCTTCTGCTCGCCTATGACCCGGCTCGACGGCTGGCGAGGGTGCCGGTTCAGCTAGCCACCGCTGTTACCAACGCTGAAATGATCTATGAACTCCTCGATACGGAGCTGCACCAGCGCGATCTGCCCGATGCGAAGCCGCTGGTCGTCACCGACACCCGGATCGAGTTCCGCAATGTATCCTTCGGCTATGGTCACGATGAGGTCCTCAAAGAGGTCAGCTTCGTTGCCGAAGGCGGCAAGACGACCGCGCTTGTTGGCCCTTCCGGAGCCGGAAAGTCGACGATCATCACCCTCATTCCGCGGTTCTACGACCCGAGGGCGGGAGAGATTTTGATCGATGGCCAGGATATCGCCCACGTGACGAAGCAGTCGCTGCGCGAGCAGCTGGCCTATGTCTCCCAGCAGCCATATCTCTTCGAGGGCACGATCCGCGACAACATCCGCTACGGCCGTCCCGAGGCGAGCGATGAGGAGGTGGAGCGCGCCGCGAGACTTGCCTACGCCCACGACTTCATTCTCGCCCAACCCCAGGGCTACGATACGCCTGTCGGCGAAAATGGCGTTACGCTTTCGGGCGGTCAGCGCCAGCGCCTTTCGATCGCGCGCGCCCTGGTCCGCAACGCGCCCATCCTCCTTCTCGATGAAGCGACGTCAGCACTCGATACGGAATCGGAAGCCGCTGTTCAGAAGGCGCTCGATGAGGCGATGGTGGGCCGTACAGTCGTCGTCATTGCCCATCGGCTGTCGACTGTTGTTGGCGCCGACAAGATCGTTGTCATGCAGGATGGCCGGGTTGTGGAGGAAGGCAATCATGACGGCCTTTCCGAAAAGGACAGCCTCTATGCGCGTCTTACGCGTCTTAGTCATGCTAACAGATGATCGTTTCCGGATTTTGGACATTCCAAATTCGGACCTGCGGTACTCCTATCCACGCGCTTTCGCAGGGCTAGCGATCCTTGCCTTCCCAGCCGAAGACGCTTCTGCCGCCCCAGTCGGGTGAATTGCGGAACTCGCCGGCGACGATTTCCTTGAGATCGGGACCGGTGACATATCGCTCCAGCTCGCGGGACTGATCGTCGAG
Organism: Rhizobium sp. SVR5-9E; assembly: GCF_056755095.1. NCBI lineage: Bacteria > Pseudomonadati > Pseudomonadota > Alphaproteobacteria > Hyphomicrobiales > Rhizobiaceae > Rhizobium > Rhizobium sp. SVR5-9E. Next base: position 8,704 of record NZ_JBNDHS010000145.1, read on the forward strand.
GCGCTTCAACGCCTGCAATTCCTCCTCGCGGCCGAGCCGGCCTTTTTGAACCGCCGATTTCATCACCTTGATCGTCTCGTCATAGACCTTCAGCGGAACAGGAAAAGGATGCCGATCCTTGCCGCCATGGGCGAGCGAGAAGCGCGCGGGATCGGAGAAGCGGCAGGGCGCGCCGTGAACCACCTCGGCAACCATTGCCAGCGCCTGCACCGTTCGGGCTCCGACGCCGGGCACGAGCAGAAGCTCTTCGAAATCTTCCGGTCCGCGATCGGCAGCGGCGGCGAGATTGCCGTGAAGGCGTCTCATGTTGACGTCCTTTTCGCGAACGTCGTGATGGGCCGGCATGACGAGATGCGGCAGAAGCGGCTGGTCCGGCTGCGGCGAAGGCTTGGAGCTGTCGAGCGCCAGAGCCGCTGCCTCCCGCACGATGCGATCCGGGCCGAGCGTTGCGAGGAGCTCGAGCTGTCCGCTGCGCGAGCGCTCGGCACGCCTGTCGGCGAGATTGATGATATTGCCCCGGCTGCGGCCTTCGATTGCGGCATGCGGTGAATCGACGAAACTTTCGAGACCTTCCGACAGCCAGTGATAGCGCCGCGCCTGGCGCTTGTCGCCGTTCATGCCCTGCTGGACGACAACCCATTTGCCGTCGTCGGTGACAATGAAGCCATGGAGATAGAGATCGAAGCCATCCTGAACGGCGGCGCTGTCGACTTTGGCGACAAGCCTGCTCGCCGTCGCAAGCGAACCACCGTCGAAACCGACGCGATTGCCGATGGCGACGAGCTCGTCCGGGGTCTTGCGGGAATGCGAACCACGGCCGCCGCAGACATGCAGGCCAAGCTCGCCGGAAAGCGGCGTCAGCCCGCGTTTGAGAGCGCCGAGTACACTGGTGGTTATGCCCGACGAATGCCAATCCATCCCCATGACAGCGCCGAAGGACTGGAACCAGAAGGGGTGGGCGAGACGCCGCAGCAGTTCGTCGCGGCCGTAATGATGGACGACCGCTTCGGTGATCACTGCGCCGAGCTTCGTCATCCGCGCGCCGAGCCATCTCGGAACTCTCCCGCCATGCAAAGGAAGGTCAGCGCTGCCTGCTCGTTGTGCCATGCCCACACCATAGCCGGTTTCGACCGTTGAAGGAATCTTTTCCTCCGTGCTCGTGCTAGTCCGTGAGCTCGATCGAGACCGGCGCATGATCGCTTGCATGCTCCCAGCCGCGGACCTGCTTGTCGACCTCGCCGCTTTGCAATCGTTCCGCAAGAGCTGGGCCGAGGAGAAAATGATCAAGCCGAAGCCCGGCATTCCTGCCCCAGGCATTCCTGAAGCAATCCCAGAATGTGAATATCTGCTCGTCCGGATGCAGCTTGCGGATCGCATCCGTCCAGCCTTGCTGTACGAGCGCGTGAAAGGCCTCGCGCACCTCGGGACGGAAAAGCGCGTCGTCCAGCCAGCGCTCCGGTTTGTAGACGTCGAGCTCGGTAGGCATGACGTTGTAATCGCCGATAAGCGCCACGGGCACATCGAGCGCGAGCAATTCGGCTGCATATTCATGCAAGCGCGCGAACCAGCGAAGCTTGTAATCCCATTTCGGCCCCGGCGCGGGGTTGCCGTTCGGCAGATACAGGCAACCGATCAGGATGCCGTTTACCGCAGCCTCGATATAGCGGCTGTGGCTGTCGTCAGGGTCATAGGGCAATCCCCGCCTCGTCAGCACCGGTGTCGCGCCGCGCGCCAATATCGCCACGCCGTTCCAGCTCTTCTGGCCATGCCAGACCGCGCCATAGCCAGCGGCTTGCAGCTCCTTACGCGGGAACCTGTCGTCCGGCGCCTTGAGTTCCTGCAGGCAGACGATGTCAGGCTTTGCGATCTTCAGCCAACGGAGCAGCACGGAAAGGCGGCCATTGATGCCGTTGACGTTATAAGTGGCGATCTTCATGCCGCGAAGACCCGCGGCTCAGATCGCAGAAGAATTCGGGTCTGGCTCATCGGGCGTCCTCCAGCATGGAAACGCATGGTGAAGCAGGAAGATGCGCCGAACCCTGTGGGGGGGGGGGATCTCCGAGCCCACGAGACTACGCTGCATCTGGGGTGCCGTGTTCTGTTTGGGAAAGGGGGGGGGGGGGG
>NZ_JBNDHS010000146.1:0-10272 GCF_056755095.1 Rhizobium sp. SVR5-9E
TCCCATTTGGGCTCGATGCGACGTGATGCTGTCACCATGTCGAGTCCGCATTGCAAGCTGGCAAAAACCGGATCTGGCATGCGATCAAACAGGCCGGCCGTAGCCATAAAGGCGTCGCCGATAGTCTTGATCTTCTCCATCCCATGCTGACGGACGATTCGTTCGTATTCGCCGATCAGCGCCTGAAGATCCTCCACCACGTTCTCCGGCGGATTCTCATCGCAATAGGCTGTGAAGCCAACGATATCGCAGAATAGCACCGCGACCTCGTTGTAGCGGCGGGGCCGGACCTCATTGGTCGCTTTGAGCTCGCGCACCGCGCCGGCGGGTAGGATGGCGTACAGAAGCTCGTCCGCTCGGCGCTTTTCGTTTTCGATTTGCTGCGTGTATACCGCTTCTTGGTCGCGCAGCTTCTTCTTTTCCAGGCACGCGGCCACGCGGGCGCGCAGGAGAACCGCGTTGAACGGTTTGGCCAGATAATCCTCGGCGCCGAGGCTGATGCAGCGCGCCACACTGTCGATCTCATCGACCGCCGATATCATGACAACCGGAATGTTGCGCAGCGTTGTGTCGGCCTTCAGGTGCTCAAGCACCTGGTAGCCGTCCATTTCCGGCATCGTAATGTCGAGCAGCACGACATCGAACGGTCTCGTTGCCAGCATTTCGAGCGCCTCCCGTCCATTGCCGGCGGATGCCACGTTTCCGTAGCCTTCTCGCTTCAACCGCTCAGTCAGCGTAAAGCGATTGTCCTCGTTATCATCGACGACGAGGAGGGCAGGTCCAACCTCACTCATGGCATCGACTCCTTTGGGAGCAGGGCCTTGATCTTTGCAAGCAGGCGCGCGAAGTCGACCGGCTTGGTATCGAAGTCATCGCACCCGGCTGCCAGTGCTGCTTCGCGGTCGCCAGCCATCGCGTGCGACGAGAGCGCGATCACGGGAATACCCCGCGTCTCAGCGAATGCCTTGAGACGTCTTGTCGCCCCCCAGCCGTCGAGGACGGGAAGGCTTAAGTCCATCAGGATCAGCGCCGGCGCATCCGATCGCGCACGCGCCACGCCCTGATCGCTATCGGTGGCGACGATCACCTCGTAGCCTTTGCGTCTTAGCCGCGCGGACAGCATGTAGATGTTGTCCTCATTGTCCTCGACATAGAGGATCCTAACCATCACGGCGATCCTTGTCAGGCGAGTTTCGTTTGGGAATATATCTTGCAACCATCTTGCGTAATTCCTCCAGAAGCTCGTTACGGCTGAAGGCGGTCTTGGCGAGCACGCGCTCGATGCCACCGTTCAGGCGCCGGTGGTCTTCCTCGCTGAGGGTCGCCGCCGTCACGACCACGACCGGCACCGCGTTGTAGGCGGGTTGCTTGCGCAGTTCGATGAGAAACTCGAAGCCGTCCATTTCCGGCATGATGAGGTCGAGAATGATGAGGTCCGGAGTCGCGCGGATGAGCCGTTCCAGCGCTACCCGGCCATTCTCGGCCTCGTCCACGTCGCAACCCTCTGTGCTCAATATGCGACACCATTGCTGGCGCGTGTTCTCATCATCCTCGACGATCAGAACACGAAGCGCTGGGCCAGGCGGCCGGACCAGAATTTCGTGATTAGTTTCCGGAGCGTGTCGCGCTCGATCGGCTTAACCATGTAATCGGCTGCACCGAGCGCGTACCCCCGGTTCCTCTCATCGGCCATGGTGAGCATCACGACAGGGACATTCGCGAGCTCAGGATCCGCCTTCAGTTCCTGCAGGACGCTCCAGCCGTCGCAGCCCGGCATCAGCACGTCAAGCGTGATGAGCGCTGGCTTCACCTGCCGGGCCAGTTTAAGCCCTTCCGCACCGTCCTTGGCGGTCACTACATCGCAACCCACGCGGGCGAGAAACCGGCGCATCTGGTCCCGCACCGCCTCATCGTCATCAACGACGAGGACCACGTTCGAGACGGGGCGAACACGATCATCAGCGGCGACCCCGGCGCCAGGGACCGGCTGCTCCATCGTGGGGCCTACTTGCCGACGGCAGCCACACCGTGAACCTGGTGCCGATGCCGGGAGTGCTGTCCACAGTGATCTCGCCATCCATCGCGCGGCACAGGCGTTGGCTGATGGCAAGCCCTAGCCCAGTGCCGCCGTACTTGCGGGTGGTGGAACTATCGGCCTGACTAAACTCCTGGAACAGGTTCGTCATCTGCTCGGCTGGAGTGGAGAGGCCGAGCGAGCGATAGAATGGAGCGAACGAGGCGTGCGGCTAAGCCCGTTTGATTCGTGGGCGTGGGCGGCGTTCGACGCGCAGGCAATGAGCCATTTGCTGCGTGGCCGATACGAGGATAGCTGTCGCGCGGCTTACAAGTCCGTTCAAGCCAATCCTGCACACAGCATCACCTATGTGCAGCTGGCTGCCGCGCTGGCGAAACTTGGCCGGCTGAACGAAGCACGAGCCGCCGCGGCGCGGGTGCTTGAGCTTCAGCCTTCCTTTCGCTACGGCCGTCAGTTCGCCGGCGTAAACTGTGCACCCGAGCTTGCGTCAACACTCGGCGGCGCCCTCCACGACGCCGGATTGCCGGAATAGCGTCGCACCTGGCGGAACTTACCATTGAGTTCGCATCGCCCCCCGAGGATGACGAGGCGACGCAGCTAACGGTCAAGTTCCCTCTGCTGCAAAGATCAGGCAAATGTGCCGCCTGGGTTCGCCGCCGACGGAGGTTGGGTTGAATTCCTCATCGATAGTACATATCCAATTCATGGTACTTGCGAGCCCTCCAGCAATTCTTGTTCTAGAAACTCCATAAACGCGATAACCCGCTGACTGAGCATATGGCCGCTCGTGACGGCGTAAACGTTCGCTTCGCGGATTGAAAATGCATCAAGGGCGGTTACAAGCTTGCCGGCAGCCAGCTCCCTTCGGATACCGAAGGCGTCTCTTCTTATAATGCCGAGCCCCGCGAGTGCCCAATCGCGAACAGTGAGGGTGTCGTTGGCAACCCGATCCCCCCGTACTCGTACCGATATGTGCTTGCCGTCAACAAGAAAGGGCCAGGCGGCAAATGACGCGTCAGGGCGGAAATGTACGAGACAGTTGTGCTCGGCGAGATCATCCGGATGCCTGGGATATCCTCGCAGATTCCAATAATCCGGTGAAGCGCACACAACTCTTCTAGACCGTAGCAGCAAACGCGCCTTTAGTGTCGAGTCGACCAGCGGGCCGTGTCGAAGGGCAAGGTCGATATCGTTCTCAACCATATCAAGGACATTGTCCGCGAACTGCAGAGTGATGGTTACCGCCGGATGCTTGAGAAGGAACCGATCCACAATGGGCACAAGTTCAACCCGCCCGAGTTCCTGCGGTGCAGTGATTTTGATCGGCCCGCGCAAGGGTCCATTCCGAGCATCCGCGAGCGCGGCGTCCCAATCGGCTAGGATTCGCCGTGCGTTCGAGAGGAACTGCCGGCCCTCATAGGTGAAAGACAGCCGTCTGGTGGTTCGCGTGATGAGGGTCGCGCCAGCCCGCTTTTCAAGTTCCCGTAACGCGACCGTTACCGTGGATTGGGCCACGGATTCTAGCCGCGCGGCTGCAGACAAGCTTCCAGTCTCGGCAATACTGACGAAAAGCCGCAAGGCCTCTAGGGTGTCCATTTCTCGCAAGCCTCGATAAGTGAATTCGAATCGGCTCGGATTATATCCAATCAACAAATATTCTAGAACTCGCGTCATCGTCGTCGCTGTCCGATCTCAAGGTTCGAAGCGGCATTCGCCAACGCAAATTATGGGAAGACATGACCGTGGAAAAAGTCGTCATTATCACCGGCGCATCGCAGGGCATCGGCGCTGAAATCGTCAAGGGATTCCGCAAACTCGACTATCGGATCGTCGCGAACTCGCGCAGCATCAGGCCGTCGGACGATCCGAACATCCTGACCGTGCCCGGCGACATCGGCGATCCAGCCGTCGCGCAGCGCGTGGTGTCCGAAGCAACTGCGCGCTTTGGCCGGATCGACACGCTGGTGAACAACGCCGGTATCTTTATTCCCAAGCCTTTCACGGAGTTCACCGTCGAAGATTATCAGGCGATCATGAACGTCAACATGGCCGGCTTCTTCCACATCACCAAGCTGGCCATCGCCCAAATGGAAAAGCAGAAGAGCGGCCATGTGCTGAACATCACCGGCAGCATCGATAACGGCACCAGCAACGGGGGGCTTGGACTGGCCGCAATGACGAAGGGCGGCCTGAACGCCGTCACCCGAGTACTCGCGATCGAATATGCCAAAAGCGGCATCCGCGTGAACGCAGTCGCGCCGGGCGTCACCAACACGCCTATGCATCGCGTGGAAGATCATGAGATGCTCGGGGGCTTCCATCCGCTGGGGCGCATCGCCGATCCGAGCGAAATCGCCAGCGCCGTATTGTTCCTGGAGTCTGCCGGATTCGTTACGGGCGAAATCGTACATGTCGATGGCGGCAGCCACGCCGGTCGGTGAGGACGGTAATGGAGCCCTCCGCGGTCGTCGCGAAGGGCTCCACAGGACGCGCCATCAATACCTGAGACAGGAGGCCTTTACGATGATCTATGAACTTCGCGTCTATCGCTGCATGCCCAACCGGCTGCCGGCATTGTTGAAGCGATTTGAAACAAAGACGATCCGAATATGGGAGAAGCACGGCATCCGACAGGCGGGCTTCTGGACGACGATGATTGGCGAATCCAATCAAGAGCTCACCTACCTTTTGGCGTGGGAGTCGCTTGCCGAGCGCGAGCGGAAATGGGCGGCCTTCATCAGCGACCCCGAGTGGTTGGCGGTCCAAGACGAAACCGAAAAGGATGGGCCCATCGTCGCCGACGTGGTGAACTCGATCTTGCAGCCAACCGCGTTTTCAAGCGTGCGCTAAGCGCCGCGTAAAGTCGGTGAAGAAGGGCCGGTTATGTACGACTTCATAGTAGTGGGCGCCGGCTCAGCCGGCGCGCTCATAGCGGCCGAGTTGGTCTGTAACACTTTGACCGCGTAGCACGAACAAATTTCTCATGTGGCCGACTTACCCAGACCGAGGGCAAGCGCCACACGATGTAGCCATTACCGCGAGGGAGTTTGTGGATGTCAGCAGAAATTCGGAACATATCGCAGGTGCAAGGGTACTGCAGTATGTGCATTGCTAGCTGTGGTACTGTCGCGACGGTGGTGGAGGGTAGATTCACCCGTCTGGTCCCCGATCCGACCCACCGGCGCAGCAATTTGCGCCAAGGGCCGGGCTGCTCCCGAACTAGGGCATAGACTCATAACGACCTGATCCAGATGCGCGTTGCGGCCAGCTTGATGGCGGCGAGAAAGTTGCGCGGGTCTTTGTCGTATCTGGATGCCGCGGAACTGTTTGAGTTTGTTGAAGAAGCGTTCGATCAGATTGCGTTGGCGATAGATCCATGCGCTGAAAGGAAAGCTGGCCTTGCGGTTCCGTTTTGCCGGAATGTTGGCCCAAGCCCGTTTTTCTTTGGCCAAGTCTCGCAAGGCATTGGTGTCGTAGGCGCGGTCAGCAAGGAGGATCGCGCCTTCGCGCATGTCCTGCAGCATCGGTTCTGCCATCCTGATATCGTGGGCTTGCCCCGCTGTCAGATCAAGGCTGATCGGTCTGCCGTCGGCGTCGACGACCGCGTGGATTTTCGTCGTCAGGCCGCCGCGGGAACGTCCCATGCAGCCATCGTCTCGATCCCCCTTTTTCCCGTGGCCGCATGCTGATGAACGCGGACACAGGAACTGTCGATCATGACAATGTCGCCGTCGAAGGCCTTTGCGATCTCGCGCAAGACATGATCCCAAACACCCGCTTTTCTCCATCGCACGAAGCGGTTGTAGCACGTGGTGTAAGGCCCATATCGCTCCGGTACGTCCGCCCAAGGCGAGCCTGTGCGGAACCGCCACAAAATGCCGTTGATCACCCGCCGGTCCCCGAGGTACGCCGCGACTCTTGTTCGGCAATAAGGGCTGAATAATCGCCCATTCGAAATCTGTCAGGTCGAAACGACGCCGGGTCACGCAAGGCCTCCAAATCAAGGCCTCATTGAATCATCATCCGCTCGCTTACAAAACCCCGTTATGAGTTTGCGGCCTAATACACCGTTTCTATCCCCGCAGGCGGGACACGGGCCTGCGAATGGTTATAGCAAATGCACAAGTTTCGGGGTGCCGTGACAACTACCTTTTGGTTCGGCTGGTCATGGGCATGCTCCTCTATCATGCGGCTTTCCCCCAATGTGCACGAGAAGTTGGCCCCACGTTTCGGTCAAACGCGGAGGGTGGGAACGGTGGCGGAGAATTTGCTACAAAGTTCCCGATTTCGTTGTCGGATCGAGTTCGGAGCAATCAACGAGGGTCAGCAGTTACGGCGACCCGAGCGCGAATGGGATGCGTCGGAAGAAAACCACCTAGACGATCATGGGCAGTTGTCGCTGGACGCCTCGGCGCTTCTGTGGACGGCGAAGCGGCGGGTGCCGACCCGTGGATTGTCCCAAGGGGCTTGATCCTAGATGCTTCTAGGAAGTTATATTGACTTATAACCACTTATAAATTATCAATGCTATATCTAATTAAAGTGGGTATGAGTCATGGATGAAGTTCGCAACCCTTTCGCTCCCGGCGCTGGATCGCAACCGCCCGAACTCGCCGGTCGTGATAAGATTCTTGAAGACGCCCGCATAGGAGTCCAGCGAGCCATTCGCGGCAAGCCGACCCAATCGCAGATACTACTTGGTCTTCGCGGCGTCGGAAAGACGGTCTTGCTAAACAAAATTGAGCAGATCGCGGAAGAGCATGGGCACTTAACTTCTATGATTGAAGCGCCGGAAGGGATCCCACTTCCAACCCTCCTCTATACCCGCATCCATCAGGTTCTTCGCAAGCTTAGCGTCATTGAGCAGGCGAAAGCTACTGCCTTCAGTGCGATGCGAGCGCTCCGCAGTTTTGCCTCGATATTCAAAGTTGAAATGGGGGACTTCGCCCTGTCTGTCGATCCCGAGACGGGGACTGCCGATAGCGGAAACATTGAATACGATCTTGCCGAACTGTTCGTCAGAGTCGGCGAGGCAGCAAAAGCTGCAGGGCGCGGTTGGACGCTTCTGATCGATGAAATCCAATACATTGGTGAGCAGGACTACGCCGCATTAATTGTCGCTATTCATCGAACAAGTCAAAAAGGGCTTCCCGTCTTGTTCTTCGGCGCTGGCTTGCCTCAGGTGGCGGCACTTTCTGGCGATGCGAAGTCCTATGCGGAACGGCTATTCTCTTATCCCTCGGTTGGCGCTCTTGACCAAAAGTCGGCGGAGCTTGCCATCAAGAATCCGATTGAGGGAGAGGGCGAGCAGATCGAAGTCGACGCATTGCATGCGATCGTCGCGAAGACGCGCGGTTATCCCTATTTCCTTCAAGAGTGGGGCTATCAGGCATGGAACACAGCAGATCACTCGCCAATAGATGCCGCAGACATTGATCAATCTTCACAGAAGGCTTTGCGGAGACTGGACGACGGATTCTTTAGAGTGCGTTTTGACCGCCTGACGCCGCGCGAACGTGAGTACGTTTGCGCTATGGCAAAGCTGGGCAACGGGCCGTACAAGTCAGGCGACGTTGCGGAGATGATGAAAGAGCCGCCCAACAAGCTTGGGCCGATGCGGGCAAGCATCATCAAGAAAGGTATGATCTATAGCCCTTCATATGGAGATATAGATTTCACCGTGCCATTGTTCGGCGACTACTTGGTGCGCAATTGGATAGGAGCCAAGCTGCAGCAAGCGTAGCAAGAAGCCGTAGGACGATGGCATGCGTGGAAAGGCTAGGCGGGGTGCATGTACGCTGTTAAACCTGCTCGTGAGGGCGGCCTCCAGTCGCGCCTTTCGTCGCCGAAGTTGGCTTCGTGTGCGAACTGCTCGGCGATCTCGGCTTGTCGTGGTCGGACGCTCGAAGCTCCGCAGGATGTCAAGCACGACATGGCGGTTGTTCTTGGCCTTGAGAAGCTCGGTCACGCGGCCACTTGCCGTTTCCCGTGATGAATGCGGGTGCGTTTTTGGATGCTGGGCCTGTCTCGAACTCGGCATCGTAGACCTTGATCACCTTCTCAAACGCCGCCTTCTGATCGTCAAGAACAACGATCTCTTGGCAGCTCTTCGATCCGGGCATCGATCTCGCTCAGTTTTGCTTTCAATTCGTCGACGACTTCCATCATACGCAATACTGAACCGCGCCGGGTTGGTCCACCAGCATGTCGATGTACTGGACCCGAACTTGGCGCAATGGCGCCGACCGAAGGCGACATGCAGCAGATGCTGATTATTGACGAGCCGAGTGGCTGCCTGCCCAACAACGCGAGATCATGGCCGGCCCTCCGACCGGAACGCCGATCGCGCCGGAGCAGAAAGCCTCTTTCGCGATCGACCTTTCGCAGGCAATTCTATTTGACGCCGCAACCGGCGCCGCTCTGTAACCCGTCAAACAAGGATGAATTCGATGCCAGCAAAACAGGAACGACGTCTGCGCATGGGTGTTCTCGGAGCGGGACAGATTGCGCAGGCGGCTCATTTCGAGGCCTGCACGAAGGCGGCGAACGCGGATCTCTACGCAATCTGCGACGTTGCGGATGACCTGCGCGAACGCATGGTCGTCACTCACGGTGCGGAAATGTCGTACAACGACTACGACAGGATGCTCGCCGACCCGAACATCGACGCGGTTATTATTGCGACTGCCGACGCTTTCCACGTTGCGGCGTCGATCCGGGCGCTGGAGGCCGGCAAGCACGTTCTATGCGAAAAGCCCATCGGCGTGACCGTGGAGGAATGCCGGGAACTGAAGGCCGCGGTCGAGAAGTCCGGAAAGACCCTTCAGGTCGGCCACATGAAGCGCTTCGACGCCGGCCTCCAGGCCGCCAAGTCCTTCATTCGGGACGAGATGGGCGACATGATCGCTCTCAAGGCCTGGTACTGCGACAGCACCCACCGCTATCCGATGACAGACGCCGTCCAGCCGTTGGTCGTCACCAGCGCCAATGCCAAGAAGCCGTCGACCAACCCAAAGGCGGACCTGAGGCGCTACTACATGCTCGCGCACGGCTGCCATCTGATCGACACCGCACGCTACTTCGCCGGGGACATCGTCTCCGTGCACGCCCGGCTATCCGAGCGGTGCGGCATCTGGTGCTGGTTCGTGGATGTGGAGTTCGCGACTGGTACGCTTGGGCATCTCGACCTCACCGTCCAGGTCCGGATGGACTGGCACGAAGGCTTCCAGATCTACGGCAAGAACGGCAGCATCCTCGGAAAGACCTACAACCCCTGGTACTACAAGAGCAGCGAGGTCGACCTCTTCCGGGAGGCTGACGGGGCGACGCACCGTGTGCTGGGCGCAGACGGCCACTTCTACCGCCGCCAGGTCGAAGGCTTTGCAAGGACGATCCTCGACAACACGCCGCTGGAAGGTGCGGACATCGACGACGGCCTGGCGTCCGTCCAGGCGATGGTTGCTATCGCCCGGTCCGTCGACACTGGAAAGCGCGTTGCCCTGGCAGACGTCACCGGGGGTGTGTGATGCAGCTCGGTATATTCGCCAAGACATTCGACGGAACAGATCCTGAAACCGTGCTTGCGGCCGTCAGAGCGGCGGGCTTCGCCTGCGCACAGTACAACATGGCGTGCTCCGGCCTCCCCGCGATGCCGGACGCCGTCGTGCCCGAGCAGGCGGCGCGGGTGGCAAACGCGGCTGCGACGACCGGCGTCGGGCTGGCCGCAGTGTCCGGCACCTACAACATGATCCATCCGGACATGGTGACACGGCTCTCTGGTCATCGAAAACTGGAAGCTCTGGCGGCGAGCTGCGCCGGTCTTGCGACGGGGCTGATCACGCTGTGCACCGGCACCCGCGATCCGGTTGACCAGTGGAAGGAGCATCCGGACAACGACACGCCCGAGGCTTGGCGCGACCTGCTTGAAGCGATGGAAATCGCGATCGGTATCGCCGACTGTCACAACGTCGATCTTGGGATCGAACCGGAACTGGCTAATGTCGTCAATTCCGCTCGGAAGGCTCGCAGGCTGATCGACGAGTTGGGCAGCCGCCGGCTGAAGATCGTGTTCGACCCGGCCAACCTGTTTGAGGTCGCATCGCTTGAGGACCAGCGTCGGATCGTCTCCGAGGGCGTCGACCTTCTCGCCGACCGCATCGTGATGGGGCACGCGAAGGACCGGACGGCGGAAGGAGGCTTCACCACCGCAGGAAAAGGAATTTTAGACTATCCTCACT
>NZ_JBNDHS010000147.1:0-10170 GCF_056755095.1 Rhizobium sp. SVR5-9E
GGGGCCGCGTCGGCTTGGCTGCGCCACCACCGTTGCCCAATGAAACGGCACTGCCACCAAATCTGCCCCGCGTACCCTCAGCGAACCCTTCGGTCCGCGCATCGCCGAGGTGTTAACACCATGTCAACCTTAACGAAAATTTGCAAACGGAACCAAACATCCGGTTTTGTTCGCTCAGGCAGATTGCCCTTCGGACGAATGAAATCATGGCTAGGCTCGCCGGGATGTCGAGGGCTGGCCACGCACAAGGGCCATCAGCATCGGACCAAGTGAAAATTCACCACGTTCGGCGCGTCGTGTCAAATCCCTGAGATAGCCGCCGGCCGACTGGATATGCCCTGCCCTTTCGAGGATGCAAGCCATGACGGCCGCGGAATTTTCAGGCCCGAGGATTTCGCAAGCATCCTGGTACGCCGACGGACTGACGCCGAGCATCGATCGAACGACGACCGCCGCCGACATCAGGTCGCGCCAACTGCCCACCGCGCCGCCTGGTCCGTAAGCGGCAATCTCCGGGCAGGCGTTCAGGACGAGCGATAAGGGAAACGCCTTGATCGGCTCCGGCATTGGCTTGGGCTCCACCCTCGGCTTCGCCTCCTGCTTCTTCTCGGAAGCTGGTTCAGGTTCATAGATGGATTCGGTATGTGAATTCTGTAGGTGGCAGCCGTTCTGGTCATCATTGCCGACTTTTTTTTGAACATTCAGTTGATTTTCCAGGACGATAAGGACTTCGTCGCGAAGCATGGCCATTTCCTCGGCGACATCTTCCAGCGTTGCGCGGTCCGGGTTACGCGGTAGCCTTGCAATAAGCGCCAGGAACTGCACCTCGATCGCAGCCCAATTGCCCGGAACCCCCTCCTCAATTGCGGCGCCGATCAGCTTGCGGACGTCGCGGCGGGCAATCGACAGCCTCTCGCGCGTCAGCCTGAAAGCCTTTCGTTCAGCCATCACTTGCTGCGCCATCAGTGCGAGTTCCCCCTGGCGGGCAAGTAAAGGCGACAGGTCGAAGCCAAAGGCTTCCTCGACCTTGCCGGCGTCGCTGCGACGGGCATAACGCTTGCCGTTCGGGCTGTCGTTGCGGATCACGAGCCCGGATTCGACGAGGCTTGCGAGATGCCGCCTGAGCGTCGTGCCGGTAATCCCGTTTGCCCTCAGCGAGAGTTGAGCATTGGACGGAAAGACGACGAGCGATTCATCGCCAGAGAGCTCCTGGCCGGGATGAAAGGAGAGCAGGGCGCTCAGGATAGCGAGCGCTCTGTCGGTCACGCCAAGGCGTTCGCGCGCCTCGCAGGCGTCGCGGTAGACGCGCCACTTGTCAACCGCGCCTTCCGTCTTTGCCTTTCGGGTTTCAAGCTGCCCTTTCACCAGGGCAAGCGTCATCGCCCGCCGCCCGAAGGGCGTCGATACACTTCCGCTCTGCATGTTCCTTCACCTTTCAAGAGGCAAAAGAAATCCGCTCGCCGAAACTAGCGCAAATATTCTTGACACTGATTCCCGGAAGTGCGATTCTCGAAGTTGTCCAGACTACGAGGAAAGCTTCCGTTGCGGTTTCGTGCGGGGGCTTTTTTCTTTTGCGCGTTAGCTCCTATTTATCACCTGCTTGCCGTCTGAACTCTTCGTAGAGACGATCGATATTATCCGACAGGTAGCGGCCGAATTTCCCGGCATTCTTCGCCTTCAGCGCCACTGTAAACGTCTTGCCCGACGGCTTGAATTCAGCCGACAGGGCCTTGTCGCTTGCCTCCCAGGAAGAGGCCGCGGCCTTGGCGCGCTTCGGCACCGCCTTCAGTTCCCTGACCAGCGCATCGAAGCGCAGATCCGATCCTATCGCCTGAAAAGCCGCCTCGCCAATCAGCGCCACTGCCCTGGCCGTATTCGACGGCTTTTCAATCAGCTGCGCGAAATCGATCCAGCGGTCGCGTCCGACCGATTTCGCCGGTCCGATCGCTGCAATCACCTCGGCAGGAACGCGCGAGGTCACCGAAAGCATGCGCGTCAGCATTGGTGCGTCGATCGACAGCGCCGTCTGCACGACAGCGCGCTCGTAGCCGAGCCCCGTCAGCCGATCGGCAAAGGAGGCGCGCTCTATAAAGGAAAGGTTCTCGCGGGCGGAGTTCTCCTGTCCCTGGGCGATCACGTGACCAATATCATCAACGGGCTTGACGACGGCCTTGACGGGACGGCCGAGAAGCTTTGCAGCACGCACACGGCGATGGCCGAAGACAAGCTGGTAGCGGCCTTCTGCGGTGGGATGAGGGCGCACCAGCACCGGCGTATCCTGTCCGCGCTCGCGAATGGCCGCGAGCAGCTCTTCGAAGGCCTGGTCGTCGGCCTCCATGCGATCGGAAACGAAAGAGGCGTCGACGATATCAGGATCAAGCTCGACGACGGCCTCGTCATGCAGCTGATCGGCGAGTGCTGCCTTCTCGGCGAGCTCGTTCAGCGAACTGATCATCGAGCGGGAGGCGCCGCGGCTGGCATAACCTGTGGCAACTGGGCGGCCCGACTTGACATCGGCCTGTGTGATCCCGAGCAAAACGTCACGGCGCGCCATGGAAGCCCCCCCCGATTCGGCCTAAACTGATGAAATTTCTCAGAAAAACCCTCGTTTGTACGGCTGACAAAAACCTATCCATTCTGTCGCCCCCAAGCTCTGTGCAACAAGGCGATGATTTCGCTGTTGACGCTGTCCATGGATTCCCGCGCCCGGTCGTAAGTGGTGGCGGTGAACTGCGAGCGTTCCACCTCGTAGAGCGACTGCTTGGTCAGCCCGGCATCCGAGATCGCCGTCGACTTGACCATCTGATGTTTGAGCATTTGCTCGGCGAACATGCTCTGCATGAAGCCGACCATCGACTGCTGGGGAATGTCGCCCGGCTCGTAGCGGGTGATCAGATAGCGGAACCAGTCGAGCGTGACGTTGACACCGGCGCCTTCGACGCTCTTCAGGATCCCCCCCAGCATCAGCAGGAACTGCGACATTGACATGATGTCGAGCATCTGCGGGTGGACCGTGATGAGCACGGAAGTGGAGGCGGTGAGCGCGGTTAGCGTCAGGTAGCCGAGCTGAGGAGGGCAGTCGACCACGACGACGTCATACTGGTCGTCAACCTCGGTAAGCGCCTGGCCGATGCGGGTATAGAAGAGCTTGCCGGCATTGCTGTCGCGCCGCTGCATAGCAATCGGTGTGTCGTATTCGTATTCCTGCAGCTCGAGATTGGCCGGCACGATGTCGAGGTTGGGAAAATTCGTGCGCTGGATGATCTCGCTGACCGGCCGGCGTTCGTCGTCGTATCGCAGCGCCTCATAGAAAGAGGGATTGGAATCGAGTTCCGGCTGGATGCCGAAGAGGGCCGACATCGAGGCCTGCGGGTCGAGGTCGACCGCAAGCACGCGGTAGCCGCGCAGCGACAGATATTGTGCAAGATGGACTGCGGTGGTGGTCTTGCCGGAGCCGCCCTTGAAATTGACGACGGAGATAACCTGGAGCTTTTCGCCCGGCTGGCGACGTGGCGAGCGGTCGATGACCTCGCGCAGCTCCCCGATCTGCTCAGCACTGTAATAGCGACGTCCGGTCGGCGTTGTTGTCGGCTGCGGTCCCTTGCCTTGCAGATGCAGCTTCTTCAGGTAGCTCGGCGAGACATTGAGGAATTCGGCAACCTCTGCAAGCGAGAAGACACGCAGGGTCTTCATCGCATTGGGCGGAAACTTCTCCATGCGCAGCATGTCGAGCTTCGTGGAGATCTCGTTGCCCTGATCGAGGATCGTGTCAGAGAAGCGGGGCGCCGGCGCGATGGCTTTTGGTGTCGCGTTCATCCAATAAAATACCTTGGTGTCGATTTTTATCGAAAATCATCGAATTATCGGCACTATCGGCCGATTCTCGAATTTGAACAAGAAATTTACAGTTAACGGCCCGGCGAGGGCCGCTTATCTACACGTTTCGGCAATATTGCCGCTGGATTTGATGCTTCGGAAGCGTCTTACCGGAGAGCGAAGTCAGCGCGAAAAGCTTCGATGCTGGCGAATCGGTTTAACGCCGCGTCATCCCTCCAAGGTTTGACTGACTTGAATAAGGCAGTTAAAGATCGTTTTCAAGCACCAATGTCGAAAAAGAGCGACACCGCTCAAGAAGGGGAGGGGAGCAGCACCGGAGAAATCTCGAAGACCCTGGCCTTGCCGCGGCCCATCGCATTTGTCCCGACGCGCTCGACGAGCAGCCCTTTGCGCACGAGCGGGTCGAGCACTTCGTTGACGCCAGTCCGCGTCAATCCGGTTTCTGTCACGATCGCGGAGACTGTGAGCTCGCGGCCCAGTTCAAGCATGTATTGGAGGACATTCATCATGCCGATCTGCTTCAGGCGCGCCTGCGCCGTCTCATCGGGCAACCTGTCGTCAAGGATCATCCGCGAGGCGAGGGCGGAAAAGGCAAGGCTGTCGAGAGTGATCGAACCGCGAGGCGCCATGAGTGACTTTCGATAAAAGAGTTTAGACGCGGAAAGCATAGCGCCGGTCCATCCAACTGCAAACCGGCGTCCCTACAAACACAGCGCCAACACCCTTAGAAATTACGGTGGCGCCATGGCGAGAGCATCGCTAGATAGATGATTCAGCGGGAGTTTTGCCCTTGATGAAATCGAGCCTCGAACATCTGCCGGAAAAGAAGCAGCGCGAACTCGCGCGCGTCGTCGAAATCATTCACGAGGAGTTCGAGGATGCCTTGAGGGGAGGGGAGGCGGAGTTCAAGAAGAAGGGCCGCATCTGGAAAATCATTCTCTTCGGCTCCTATGCGCGCGGCACCTGGGTCGACGAACCGCACACGACGAAGGGCTACCGATCCGACTACGACATCCTGATCATCGTCAGCACGAAGAAGCTCACCGAACCCGAATACTGGTATGGCGCCAAGGATCGCCTGATGCGCGATCGCGGCATCAAAACCCCGGTTGGTGTCATCGTTCACACTCGCCGGGACGTTGGCGACCACCTTCACAAAGGCCAACACTTCTTCTCCGACATACGTCGCGACGGGATCGTTCTTTACGAGCTAAACGATGATCCTTTGCCAATGCCCAAACCGATGTCGCCGGAAGAAGAGTATCTAATCGCAAAGGAACAATTTGAGGAGCGCTTTCCGTCAGCGCAATCGTTCATCGACACCTACCGGTTCCTTTTACAGAAGGCCCAGCTTAGCCACGCTGCGTTCGAACTTCACCAAGCGATCGAGCAAACTTACTCAACATTGCTTCTCACTTTGACGAACTATGCGCCAGCGTCTCACAATATCAGTTTCCTTCGTGCACTTTCCGAAGACAGAGACCTTCGTATAGCGCTCGCCTGGCCGCGTGAGAGGCAGCGCTTTACAGCCTGGTTCAATCTGATCAACGAAGCCTACGTGAAGGCGCGTTATTCCCGGCACTATAAAATTAGCAAAGAAGCCTTGATATGGCTTGGAGAGCGCACCGAGGAACTTCATCAGCTTGTGGCAATGGTATGCAGAGAGCACTTGGCGCACCTAAAATCACAGCTTTGATAGAGCTTAACTCACAAGGAGCGCCTGATATGTCTACTTGCGACTAGCGCTAAAAACTGGTGAGAACCGTATCGGTGGTTTTTCTCTCTGGTCGAAGATCAGTGCTCATCCTTCAGCAAATCCCAAGCGGTCATCCCTTCGTTGTGAGCTGCCGCCATTTACCGCCCGCGTCTGCGGCCATCGCGGCAGCCTTGAGGTTTGTTCCAGCACCGCTGGAACCACTTTTTCCTCTACGATGCCTATGAACTAGGTCGACCCGCGGATCACGAATGCATCGAGCTTCGGGCGTTCACGCCGCTGCGCTTCGGCAACATCGTTGAAGAGGGTTGTGCCGCCCAGATCCTCCAGCACGACATCCGACTTCAGGCGCCAGTTCTGGTGCTCATCCTGTGTTCCGGGAATGTTCGTCGCACGTCGCTCGCCCACCATATCTGCAAGCCGTACAGTTACCAGCATACTGTTCGTCCGGGCCAGAAGGCGATGGATCGCCACTATGATTTGAGCGCTTACCATGTCCTCGACCCCAGAGAGTATCGATCGGGCGTCAAGCACTCCCGCATCTACTGCCGCCCGAATGAGAGATGTCTTTCGGGCAAGTCTTTCTGCCCTTAGGGCCTGCGCCTCAACCGGAGCACACCAGCCGAAAGTTTCCGCGAACGCAATGTCGTCGGCACTCCACCATCCGATCAGGGGTGGAAGATCATGCGTGGATAGGCAGGCAAGGGAAAGCTCTTGTGTCCCTGACCGGTCGACGTCCTCAGGCGCGACATCTTCGAAGTATAGGACTCGATAGCCGAACACTCCCGCGGACCGCATTGCCGGCCTGAAGCCAACGGGCACGTTGCCGAGATCTTCGCCGATCACCAACATCTCGTAAGAACGAGAGACTTTTGCCAGATCCGACATCAACTCCGTAAACGGGTACCGAAGGTATCCACCAGCCGACGGCGGATCGCCCTGCGGGATCAAGAACAGTTGCCAGAGGCTCATTGCATGGTCCAACCTAAGCGCTCCGGCGAAGCGCGCCGTCTGACCAAGGAGAGCTTCGTAGTGCAACGCGCTGCGATCAAGCAACGGTTGGGGAGATAATGGAACAAGACCCCAATCTTGTCCTCTAACACTAAATGCATCCGGAGGAGCGCCTATGTGCAATCCCGGCAAGACCATCCGGGGTAACGACCACGTTGAAGAGCCGTCGGGAACTTCGCCAACCGCGAAATCGAGATACAATCCGACGCGCATTCCGATCGTCTTGGCTTGGGCTGCAACCTCCTTTAGCTGTATAGTCGTCAGCCATTGGAGCCACATCTGAAACTCGACGCCATCGCTGTGATTGACAGCAAATTGCCGAACTTGGACGCCTTGGTAGTCTTGAAGCTCCTGGGGCCAGTCGGTCCAGCCGCTTCCATGTCCCGATCGGGTCATTTCCAAAGAGAGGGTCTCGAAAAGGCAATGCCCGTAAAGCGCATCGCCACCCTCGGATTTGAATTTCTCGAAGGCCTCCGCGGGCAGATCACCACGTTGCGCCTCATCATTTTGCCATAGATGCCAAAGCTCTTTCAGAGCGGCGATCTTGATTTCAGCCACTCCGGAGTAATCAATGAAATCGCAAGATCGCAGGGCCGCGAGCCTCGCATCGTCGACCAGAGAGCCTCGATCGATTGGTATCGTGTCGACGGCGAGAAACAATGGATTTAGAAAGCGCCGATTGGAGGGGGAATAAGGGCTGCTGCGTTCGGGTGCGGCGAGGAAGAGCGCATGGACAGGGCTAAGCCCAACGAAGTCGGCTCCGGCCTCAGCAGCGATCGCGCAAAGAGCTTTGACATCCTCGAAGTCGCCAATTCCCCAGTTGCGCAACGAGCGCAGTTCGTAGATCTGGCAAGATATGCCCCACATTCCCCGTGGTGGCGGGGATGGCGGAATGTGGCAATGTGTGCCGTCAGGTACGAGCAGTTGCGGCCGAGGCCAATCTTCTACTGCCTTCTGGTCGAGCGGATTGAGCGCACTAAGCTCTCGCACGATGAGAGATCTGGTACCTTCTGGAACCTCTTGAACGATCCCTTGCAGATCCTCATAGGTTTCCGGGATGATCGACTTCTCCGCCAGCTGCGATAGTAAAAGCTGGCCGATTTCGTATGATGCACTCATTACCGTGTCTAGCCTCCCACCACGTCAGACGCCCGGCCAGCGCGATGTACCTGATGCAAAGGTAGTGGGCGTCAACTATCCAGGCTCGCCCGGTCTCCGGGCATGGAAAGCAATCGACGCCTTGTTCCCGAATTCACCTTCTCCCACTCTCTCGAATGAGCGACTGTCGAACCTTGGTTAAAAACGAAAGTTCCCGGCCAAGCAGATTGATTGGACCGGCTCGTGCGTCGCGCGAGGTCGGGTTGCGATGGTCGGAGGCAACAAGCACCATGTCGACAGGAAATGTCGATCGACAGGAAAAAGGACGTGGCAGCCGGAAAGAAAGAAGCAGAAAGGGTGTCAGACACGACATGGAGGAGAAACATGAACGCCGAGGGATTATTAGAGCAATCGAGCTGCTCGTCCGCTCCGCCGCATGGCGTTGCTGTAGTAGCTCGACGCCTGTTGAACCGACCTATGGCGCGACTGCTCCATGGCCTCGGGCAGGGGAATGCCGCGGTTCGCCGCCTCCGTAAGATAGCCCGACCGCAGCCCGTGCGCTGAAAACTCTCTCGGCTCCAGGCCTGCGAGCTTGGCCCGTTGCTTGACGATGTCGTTGACCGCCTTCGGATCCAGCGGGCGGTGGGCAACATTGCCCCAGCGGTCGATCGCTCGGAACATGGGTCCCCTCTCGATCCTGGCGACCTCGAGCCAGGCATTCAGCGCCTCGACTGGCCGGCCGGTGAGATAGACGACCTCGTCCTGATCGGCACCGGAGGTTTTCGTGCGGCCGAGATGAATGGCGAGCGAGGGCAGGGGAGGGCCGTCCTTGACCCCTATCGCGGGCTCGACCACGAGCTGCTCCTTGCGCATTCCGGCGATCTCGCTGCGGCGGCGACCGCCGGACGCGAAGGCGACCATCAGGATCGCCCGGTCGCGGATATCGCGCAGGCTTCCCGTGCTGCAGGTCGCCAGCAGTCTAGCCAGCACATCCGATGTCACCGCTTTCGCGCTTTTGCGGCGACGCGGCCGCGACGTGGCGCGCACCGCCAGGCGGATCGCCGATTTCAGGGCAGGGGAAGCGGAGAACCCTGTCAGGCCGCGCCATTTGGTGAGCGTCGACCAGCTGGCCAGCCGTCGGCGCACCGTGTCGGGGGCATGCGGTCCCGCCGATCGCAGGAACCCTTGGGCGCGAAGGCTGTGCTCGATGCTGGCCGGCATCCCATGGTCGGGATCGGTGCTACGCTTTTCCGGATCCCACAAATGCTGGGCGACGAACTTCAACAGCAGCGCTTCCGGCGCCGGCCAGGGCAGGGGGCTGCCGGTGGCGGCCAGCGACCAGGCCTGCAGATAGGCAAGATCGGAGGTCAGAGCCCTCAGCGTGTTTGCACCCATCCCCGCATTGACCAGATGGCGGAGGGTCTCGACATCCTCGTCGGTCAGCAGTTCGGCAAGCTCATCGCGGCGCTCGATCGGCAGCACCGCGGCGATCGTGTCGAGGTCCTGGGCGCGACGATCAGCGCCGATGTCCTTGGCTCTGGTCATGCCGTCGACGATGCCGGATGACGTTTCAGGTCCGTCTGCCCGAAATCACGCCCCTTGAACAGCAGCGGCGCCTTAGCAATCGCAGCGACGGCATAGGACAGGCAGTCGCCCATGTTCAATGCCGCCGGATGGCGCCCCTTGCCGAACCGCTCAAACGCCTGCTCGGCGGCGTGATAGTGCCGTTCGCCGAAGGTCACTGCGCTGACATTCGACAGCGCGACGAGCTGCGCAATGATGGCAGCGGCATTCGGAAATCCCCTGCCGGTCAGCACCATCCGGGCCTCGAGGAGCGTCGGCCAGCCGATGGCGACCGGTTCGCGAACGACGATCGCCTTGAATGTTTCAGCCTCCGGCTCTGCCAGAGACATTGCCAGAATGACCGAGGTATCGAGCGCGATCATATCGGCAGGCCGTTCTCGTCATAAAAATCGTCGTGCGCCGATGTCGCGCCGGCCGGAACCGCGCGGCGACCTTCGGCCATGAGGTCCCAAAGCACCTCCTCCGGCCTGCGCGCCGTCGACTGCCGCAATTCCAGGTCAAAATGCTCCAACGCCTGCTCGACCAGCTTGTTGATCGGCTGGCCGGTGCGTTTGGCAAGCGCGTGCGCCAGATCCCGGGCCTTGGCGCTGCGCACGGAGAGTTGCGGTTCGGACATCGTGTTCCTCGTCGAATTGAATGTGTAAAATAGCGATTGCGGCGCCAGATGGCAAGGTTTTGCTTCCTGCCATCTTACTTCCGATAACCTATACTTATCGATGGTCAGCAGGCCGCTCCAAATCCGCAGCGATGACGGAAGCAAGGTGGCATATCGCTTCCGGTTAACGGCGGGTTGACCATGCTTTCAATGCGTTACGATCTTACGAACTGCCCCTCCAGAGCCTGCTGCGGGGGTACGCGGGGCAGATTTGGTGGCAGTGCCGTTTCATTGGGCAACGGTGGTGGCGCAGCCAAGCCGACGCGGCCCC
>NZ_JBNDHS010000148.1:0-10061 GCF_056755095.1 Rhizobium sp. SVR5-9E
GTGAAGGTCGTTCCCTGTGATAGGAGCAGCAGCCTTGGTGGAAACCGCAGACAGACTTAGGATTACCGCGGTGAATGTAATCGCCTTGTAGCTCATATTGCACCCCGATTGCCTCTGTCACAGCCTTAGCACAACCTGGGCAAACTATGGAATTGACCCCAAAATGTTTCGGCCAAATTTCTGAGTGGCCCAATCGGAGATACCGCTGCGCGGTCAACAGAGGCAGAGCCTCCCTCCATAGGGGAAACCTCAGTGCCTCTTAAAAGGTCCTTCTTCATTCTCGTTGCGATTCAGCCGCTCGACCAACTCCTCGGCCTCCTCTTCGGTGAGCATATCCATGACCATCCCATCGATAACGACCGCCTGTCCGGTCACCGCATCAACTACCGTCCAGTAGTTGTTGAGGTTCTTGCGAAAGCTATATCGATCGGCTGCCATGACGTGTGCCTTTTGGTCCTGAGGCGCGACCTTAGCCTTCCTCCTCCCCTTCTCTTGGGCATTAAGGATAAATTCAAGGTTCCTAGCGGTATCGTGCGGTAACCGATCGAGAACCGCTCCGTTCTTTTCCGCAGCCTTTCCTTCGCGGTAGTCTATGACACGCCAACTGCCGTCAGGGTTCTCCTCTAAACCGTAGCGCCTGTAGGGCATTGGTTCGCCTAACGTTATCTTGTTACACCCAAACGCGGACCTGGAATGTTTGTTGCAAATTTCTGAGACCCCCATCGAATATGCACGAGACGGAAAATCGCTCTGGGGTCATGGTGTGGATTACGCCGGATGATTCGGATGTGCCACCCTCGCACAAAGGTGCTGGAGTCAATCGCACCAGTGGTTCCGGTGCCTCGGCCGCCACTCTCGAGCGAAGCCTTCCCGCAATAGTGTCTGGCCTATCTCCTGGCCATTCGCCGCTAGATATTCACCAGCGGCCGTCTTGTCGATCGCGCCGCTCCCCGGAAAGAAGTTCGTATCGACAAAAGCTGGGAGCGCCTGTTCGAGGGAGAAATTGGCTTCTCGATCAATGACGGCAAAAAGATACTCGCGGCGCTGCAGAGCGCGGTCGTAGGCCACGAGGCGGAAACCTTTTGTCTCTTTCGTCGAGTCTGGCCGGATTGCCATGCATTCCGGCCAGTCAAGGATTACACGACTCGCCGGCTCCGAACCGTGTTCGGCACGGTAGAGGTGCGCAATCCTCGCTGGATGTTGTGTCGGGATTGCTATCCGGGCATGATTGCCGCCTTCGCGCCGCTGAAGGAAATTTGTCCCGATCGAGCGACGCCAGAGTTGATGGAGCTGACGGCGCGGCTGGGGAGTACGGTGCCATATCGGCAGGCGGCAAAGGTGCTTACCGATTTTCTGCCTATTGAGCCTACCGAGATGCACGCGACCGTGCGCAAGCGCACCCTCAAGATTGGGGAGCGCCTCGACGACCAGACCGTCCAGGAAATATGGCATACGAGGGCTCAAATGGATGAACGACACCAGCTTGAAATGCAGCTTCCTGGCGATCGGCGCAAAGAGTTTGTCATCAGCATCGATACGGCCCACGTTCGCAGCGCCGAGCCCAATTCGGCGAGAAATTTCGAGCTCGTAGTAGCGAGATGCGGCCGCGGTGGACGAGGTGAAACCGATAGCCGCTATTTCGTCACCAGCAGCACTGAGCAACATGCAATCCGCAATCACGCTCTTCATGCTCTCCAAGAAATAGGATATCGCGGCTTTGGCGACGTGACGGTGATTTCGGACGGCGCCGACATCCTGAAGCGGTTTCCCCGCGCCATGCCGCAACCGACGGCCCATATCATAGACTGGTCCCCATCGCCATGAAGATCCAGCCCATGCAGCAGATCGCCGCTCACGTCGCTCGATCCCAATCCGCTTTCGCTGAAATTTTACCCTGCATCGACGACAGGGACATCAGGGCCCTGAAATGGCGCCTATGGCACGGGCGGGTCGATCGCACGATTCACGACCTAGAGAGACTTCTCTCCAGTTTGAAGCAATCGGAGGGGAAAGCCGACTTCTCGATCCCACGCCTTCATAACCTTGGCACGTAGCTCCTGACCTATGTCCGATCGAATCGCACCTCGATCATCGACTATGGAAAGCGCCACCGCGCCGGCCTTCGGGTTGCCACGACCCTCGCCGAGTCAGCGGTGAACTCGCTCGTCGCCAAGCGGATGGTGAAAAAACAGCAAATGCGCTGGTCCCTTCAAGGTGCCCACATGCTCATGCAGCTCCGGGTGGCCGAACTGAACGGTGCACTCCGCAACCGGCTTCGGATTCCTTTCCGACTGCCAGAACCGAACGTGCCACCAAGTTTCAAGCCGAAGCCGCTTCTGCTGCGTGCCGCCTGACCCCAGAGAAATTACCGATCTCACCAGAGCTGAATGAGGTTGGCTGAGACGCCATAGGTTCGTTGGGCATCGCCGCGGCCGATGATGCCGTTACGAATATCCTGACAAAGCTGCAGCTTGAACTGCGTCGAGTGCCGTCTGTATGGGCCTCGTGATTTCATGAGCCTTCTCCGCAAGATGCCGTCCTCCGCAGAGTGACGCAGCTGGCCGAAAAGCCCGGTCCCATCGCAATCATCGCTGCGCGGTCCGGCAGACCGGCTTGGATGACGCGTTCCAGCACGAAGAGCACGGTCGGCGAGGACATGTTGCCATAGTCGGACAGCACTGAGCGCTCGTGATCGAGCGAACCGGGCGAAAGCGCCAGCGCGCTTTCCATCGCTTCCAGCACCCTGGTACCGCCCGGGTGGCAGACAAAGCGGTCGATGTCCCGGCGCGAAAGCCCGTTGCGGGCAAGGATGCCGTCCCAGCAAAGAGGCGGGCGGAAGCCGCGGCAGCTTCTGCCTGCGTGATGACGTGTTCCGGCACCGCAACCGCGAGGCTCAGCAATTTCACCATATCGCTCACTGCATTCTCCTTGTTGCCCGGCGGTAAAGCTGAGAACACCTGGCACGGCGATTTATTCGGGCCGCCAGCGTCACAAAAGGGTGATGCAAAAAATGCCTACCGCCGTCCGAATAAAATGCGGGCCAGGGGTGTTCTTTCGGCGCAACGTCATTTTCCACGGAGATATTCCCATGACGACCACGACTGTTCGTATTGCTTCTCTCGTTTTTGGCGGCTTCATCGCCGCCTCCATGCTTTCCACCCCGGTCTTCGCAATTGGCGGCGCTAGCGGCAGCAACAGCGACAGCGGCGCGACCACGCCCGTTTGCAAAAAGGGCCAAATCTACGACAAGAAGTCGAAGAGATGCGTGAAGCAGCAAGGCGCCAACGTGACGGACCAAAACCGCACCGATTATGCCTATTCGCTGGCGAAGGCCGGCCGATACGAAGAGGCGCTGGCGACGCTTGATACCGTCAAGGATCAGAACAATGCGCAAGTGCTGAACTATCGCGGCTACGCTACGCGCAAGCTCGGCCGTACGGATGAAGGCATCACCTATTACCTCAAGTCGGTAAAGCTCGACCCGCAATATGCGCAGGTTCGTGAATATCTCGGCGAAGCCTATGTCATCAAAGGCCGCGTCGACCTTGCCAAAGAACAGCTAGGCATCATCAAGACGATCTGCGGCACCGACTGCGAGCCATATGAGGACCTCAACGCGGCTATCATCAATCCGACGAAGATGTAAATCGAGGCAGGACGCGGGGCGGATGGGATATTCGGATGTCGGTCGCGCGTACCACATTTCCTGCGTATAGTCGCCCGAAAATGGAATCGCCGGCTCAGCCGGCGATCTCCAGAAGAAGAACCGGGGCGGAGGCGGTCATCGCGAGCGAAGCGGACATCAGAAAGGGCCTGACGGAGAACTTTGCCAAGCTCTGGCGTTATGGCCTCGTATTCTCGCGCCAGCGTGATGTGGCCGATGATCTCGTCCAGCAGACCTGCGTCCGGGCGCTTGAAGCGTGTTGCGCAATTCGAACAGGGAACCCGGCTCGATCGCTGGCTGTTTTCGATCCAGCATTCGATCTGGCTGAACGAGATCCGCTCCCGCAAGGTCCGCCAGGGCAGGGGCTTCGCGGATCCGGAGGAAGCGCTGGTCTTCGACGGAGCCCGCGACACCGAAACACACGTGATGGCAAACCAGGTGCTGCGGCGGCGCAGAAGGCCGCTAATAGAGCCGCGGCGGTACTATCTTCTCGGAGCAGCCTATTGACCGATGCTCGTAGAAGGGATCGAGCTTCGTCGTACTCACCGTCACTCATTCGGTACCGATGAAGCGGACGACCATCTGGCAATTGAAGACCGCGCCGAAAGAGAAACTTCTTGAACCATCTTCCGACTGCATCCATGGGGGAGACGGTTTGACGTTGGCGGCTTTGCGTAATGCATTCAGTGCCGCGACGGCTGAAAGCGTTCAACATGCGCTGGTTGGTCGGACATGCGGCCGCATGATCCGAGAGTCGCCGATTATGAGTTGGATGCTTGCTACCATGGAACAAGCAGGAAATGTGCTTCCGCGAAACCGAGATTCTTATCGTCTGCCGGAAGCCTAGATCTGCGTGATTGGGAGAGGATTTCAACCGCAGACTACAACCGCATCATCGCCGACATTGCTCGACTCGAGGTCGCGGCGACGCCATCTCCCAACGAGGCAGAGCGTATTTTAGGGGACGTCATGACCCCAATTCTGCAGAGCGACGGGTTCGATCTGGTTCGGCAGCGCGGCTCTGGTCAACGCGACGACGGCCTGAGTTTCAGTAGTTTCCGCGGCGAGGCGACCTCCGGTGTTGACGCAAAGCATCGTTATCGAGACGAAATTTTACTCGAGAGTTCGACGGGTCTGCCCAAGACGTCAATACATTGATTAGAGCAGGGCTCACATAGGAGATCGGCCGAGTAGTTCTTGTAAGCGATTTAGGCTTTTCGGCTGGCGCGCTTGCAATGGTGGAGCGAAACCTTTCGCTTTCGGTTGAACTGAAGGCGCTGGTGGATCTACGTAATTGGCTGGAACTTATCCGCGAAGATCAGCCGGACATCGAAGCAGAAGTGAGAATCTTGCTGCGTTGAGCGAACGATTTTCTCGACTGATTGCGCAGTATCCCTCCGCCTCGGCCATTTGGAATAGCTGGATGTCGAGCGCACCATCGCTGAGGTGTTCGACGGGCTCGGCTTTCGAGTGACGCTCACCCCTGGCTCTTGCACACGAGGTCGCTGGAACGCTTGCCACATATTCCGTCGAGATCAAGCGGGTCCTCGAAGCGAGTGTGGGCCGATGCCGTTGCTAAGCTTCTGAAGGTTATCGTCAAAGAAAAGAAAGATGGCGGTCTGTTTTGTCGACCTATGGTTTACAGAGAACGCGTTTGCGCAACTCACCACGATCGAAAAGGAGACGCTCAAATTTGGGGATCAGGAGAGAATGGTCACACATTGCCGAACATATGGGAAAGCGAAACCCGGTATATGGTCACTGACCTTAGATGCAGGCATCGATGAGTTCCTGGCGGACTTTTTCCAGGAATGAATAGATGTGTCTGGGGCTGGTCTGCACGATCGTCAGCTGACCGCCGATAGTCGCGGCTCCAATAACACGCTCGTTCGTGAAACGCCCCTGAACGAATGGCCCCCATAATGTCTTGAGTGTCGTGCCGCCGACCTTGCGCGGAATCGGAACGTTGCCGAGATTTGCTAGAACCACGTCGTATTGCATCGACGCAAAAATGCCTGCCGCCAGTTCAGGATCCGCTTCGCGAGGAAGCACCGACTGCAGCATGCCAACGCGACGGCGCAGCGCCTCCTCGGTTCGTCCCGCTTTGAGAGACTCAATTGCTTCTCGGGCGATATCCCAGAACTCTAAGCGCGGCGCGGATTGGAATTGAACAGGCTCCAGATCGGCGAGCATCGTGCATATGCCCTCGATTGCTCCTAGATGCCTACGACGGCTGATCGCGTTCGCAACGGTGATCACCTGCTGATCCAGATCGTTTGCCAGGCTGCAGACGATTGCCGCACAGAGCGCGCCCTGAACGGTTGTGCCGTTGGAGCGGCATTTAGTTAGGAGAAGGTCGGTGAAACTACGCGAGAGGGAGAGCGACGAAACGGAAGGGCGGTCTCCTTTGAACGGCCGCCAGAGCGGTGCATCCGCGAGGCATCGAAGCTGTTGGAGTTCCTGGTCCGACGCCTTGCTCATCGCAATGCCGTTGCCGTCCGATTGCACTCGCTCCGCCGCGAGGTGGTCCATCGGCTTGGACAACGGGAGAGCAGGTAATTCCCGACCCTCCAAAGCTTCCATCAAGTCGCGAATAATATAGGCGGCAGACAGCCCATCCGCGATCGCGTGGTGGAACGTCAAGACAACAATCGACAGAGGCCGTCCATAGAGCATTGTCGCTCGCATCAATGGCCCATCGGAGGCCTTGATGTCCGAGGCAAGCTCCTTCTCCACGATTGAGCGCCAATCGAGGCCTGCAAAACGACGCTCGAAAACAACGCTGATCGGCTCGTCGCAGCGATTGAACACAAGTTCACCATCAGCGCCATTCGAAATAGATGCCGAAAGCAAAGCGTGACGTTTTTGAACTTCATCGAAGGCGTTGCGATATTCGATCGGACTTTTCTTGCTCTGGACCTCTGCGACGATGCAGAAATGGCGGGGGTGCTCGACTGAATAGCCGTGCAGAAGTAGTTCGAACGCGCCCAGCTTGCGGAGAAGAGCCGGATCGGACGGCGTCTTTTCTTTGGTAGGCTGGCAGTCGTATGCATCGAGTTTGTATCGCACGAGAACATCCTTTGCGCTCAGTAACTGCCGCAAGGGTGAGATGACCGCGTTTCCATCCGATGGCAAAAACTTGATACTTGATTACGATCGCAACCGGAACCGAGCACGCTTAATCGCAAGGTCGGCGCTGGGCTCAGGCGAAATTGCGATAGATGCTCTTTTCCAGGCCGGCCATCGCCGCCATGAATGGCGGATCGAGAAATGGCAGCAATTGCGTCATCACTACGACAGCGATATCGCGCCGGGTATCGAACCAGAAGTGTGTGTTGAGCAAACCGCCCCAAAATTGAGATCCCTCACTGCGCATACCCGCGACACCCTCCTGCATGCGGGCGAAACCGAGGCTGTGGCCCTTTCTCGTGCGAGGGAAGAATGCAAAGTCATACGAGCTGTGTGGGACACAACGCGACAATTCCGGAAGCGTCAATTCACCAAGCTGATTAGCAAGAAACGACGTTGCCGTGTCGGTGGAGATCAATCTTCGTCCATCCAGTTCGCCGTGATTGAGCCACATGCGCAGGAAGCGCATGTAATCGGCGGGAGTTGAGTAGAGTGCGTGCCCCATTGCATAGAATTCGGGGATCCTGGGGACCGCAACATCCACGGGAACTGCCGCCAGGCCGCCGTCGGGACGGCGTAGAAAGATGTCTCCTACCACATCCGCCCTGCCGGGTTCGAAGACAGTGTGCGTCATCTGGAGGGGCTCAAAGATTTCCTCCCGACAAAAGCGGTCGATCGGCCGCCCATCGATCGTTTCAATAACGAGCCCCAGCCAATCGATACCGGTACCGTACTGCCAACGCGTCCCTTGGTCGAAACGGAGTGGATAAAGGAGCCCCTCCTTAAGACCGGACATGATCGTTGGCTTGCCGGTCCGGCCGAAATAGTGGGCGAGAACAGGATCGTAATACTCGTAAGCGAGACCAGATTGATGGGTTGCCAGTTGCAGAAGCGTCGCTCCCGGGCGTGGCCGCCGGAAAAACGCTACGTTCCCACGCATCCCGTCCAACACTTCCAGGCTATTGGATTGCGGGAGAACGGCTGCGACCGGCCAATTCCAATCAAGTTGTTTCCGCTCAGCGAGGATAGCGGCACCCGTGGCGGCAATCGCCTTCGTCATCGAAAAGATGCGGAACAGGGTGGTTTGGTCGCTTGCTTCAATATCCCCGGCAGCATTGCCGGCCTGACCTGTCCACACCGTCCCGTCCGAGCGTCCTACGCTGGCGACAATATAAGGCACCTGCCGCCTCTGCACGGCATCAAGAAGAAGATCGTCGAGATATTGCATAACACGCTTGCCAGATGTCAGGGCTCATCCGTCAGCGCGCGAGAATGTCACAGCATGCCTGCGCCGGATGCCCTCGCAAAGTGGCTGGGCTATGGCGCAGCGAAATTGCAAAATCGCATTAAAAGATTTCTTTTGAAATGGATTGGAAGCCTTGGCTATTGGTGAGGAGCGCATGCCTACGCCGCACAGAGCTGAACCGCGCGGCTGATGTCCAACAGTTGCAGCTGAAACACGGTGGCTCGAAGGCAAAATGAAGCGGTAGCTTGGTCAAGCAAAATTCAAAGCACAGGCACAAACGTCTGTTGACCGAATGGAGCAATGCGATGAGCTATTTTTTCAATCTGATCCACCTGTCGCCGAGCCACTACACCGATTTGCAGGAGGAGCGTCGCTCTCCTGCACAACCGCGGAACGTTCCCGGGCGGCATTGTGGCATCGCGACAGTCATAGGTCGGTTTTTGGCTTCGGTCCGTCATTTTCGTGAGCTCCGAGAGGCTGAGGCTCAACTGGCGGCGCTCGATGATCATGTGCTGAAGGGATATCGGCATTCCGCTGCGTTTCCTGATAGTTGCTGGCGTGCATGGCACTCAGCATTTGGATGGCGATCGACTGCGAATTTTGCAGGAGACCATTGTTGGTCTTGAACTGCTCGATCAGCGCCTCATCCTCGTCGACACAAGATGATACCTGGGAGAGTTCCTTTTCCAGACGGCCAGGATTCGTAAGCCCCGCCTGTCTGATCAGCCCCGACAATCTGGATGCCGAAAGTCGAAGCTGCACGACGGAATTGGCAAGCGGATCGTAGTTCAGCAGCAGCCCAGCTCGCGCCTGTAAAGCGTCGCGCTGCAGTGAGGCATGATTGATGTCGATCGACCCTCAAAGCCGTCATGATCGCTTCGTGAACCTCACGGGAGGGTACTCGTCCACGCGCCAACAGTGCGAACGAGACCGCGCCGACGATTAACAGAGCGATCCGCCAGAGTTCAATCATGCTTCTGCGTGTCGGCCGTTTGAAGCTGTTTTCCATGATACTCGCCCGTCAAGGCCTTCAAGAAGGCGACCAGAGATTGGATTTCGGTCTGCGAGAGGGTGCGGCCGAGCTGCACCGTTCCCATCACCGCGACCGCTTCCGGCAAGGTCTTCGCCCGACCATCGTGGAAATAGGGTGCTGTTACCGCAACGTTTCGCAGGCTCGGAACGCGAAAGACCCCTTTATCATCGACATCGCCTGTCAGGGTGAACCGGCCGAGATCGCCATCAGCGCTATCCCCGGGTGGAGGCTCGGCGTAAATGCCGAAGCTCTGAAACATGTTGCCGCCGAGGTTCGAACCCTGATGGCACGACGCGCACCCGTAATTTCTGAAAAGCTGCATCCCGGCAGTCGCGTCAGCCGAGAGAGCACTCGGATCACCATGAGATACCGATCGAAATCGGAGTTTGGTGTTGTTAGTGACCGTTGTTAGGTCGCAAGTGCGTCCCGCGTTGCCAAACGATCAGAGTTTCGAACCGCGGCACCGAATTCACCGACTGGCCCTATCTGCAGGCCGGCATCGGCACGCAGACCTGGTTCTGTGATCCGCAATCAACCCTGGCAGAAAGGCACTGTCGAAAACACCAACGGCCGCGCGCGAAAATGGCTTTCGAGAGAGGTCGATCCACTGTCGATCTCCGATTGCGACCTGAAGGACCTCTGCGACCGGCTCAATTCAACACCACGCAAGTGCCTCGGCTACAAGACGCCTGCCGAGGTCTTCCGGCAGAAGCTTCTGGCGCAGACGAGGCGTACCGGATAGCCTGACGCATCTCGCAAGTCGCGGTTCGGCATGAACTCACATATCAGCATGCTTGTGAAAACGGGATGTGGGTCAATGGTTCACATCCCTTCAAGAGCAATAACAGCTCCGACGCCAGGCGCTGCCTGCCTTCTTAGGCCAGGTGCGGGTCAATCTTTCTCCAAAGGCGCGCACGCACCACCACAAAGCGGCCGTCCGGCGTCTCAAGGAACGGCTCGCCCTGCGTCAAGAGCCGCCTCCGTCCATC
>NZ_JBNDHS010000149.1:0-9726 GCF_056755095.1 Rhizobium sp. SVR5-9E
GGTGCCGGACAGCGTGATCCGTGCTGCATTTTCCCTCGCCCGGATGAGGCCGGTACGGAAGCTTGCCTCTTTATCTAGCTGGTCGTAGTTCAGCTTGATGAGCGGTCGCCCGAGCCATACCGTAAGCAATGAGCCACAAGCTGCGTAGATGAAGGCCACAGCGAACAAGACAGGGTTGATGGACAAAAGCACCCCTGAAAATGAAAGGATCGTCAGTCCGCTACTGAAGATCAGGAGCAGGAAGGACAGCGTCGTCACGGTAAACGCGCGGATGTCCTCCGAGATGCGCTGATCCGGATACGAGAGCTCTCCCGAAACGTCCAGGCGGTAGAAGGCTCTGTCCGTGAGATAGCGATTGACGGCGCGACGCGTCAGAAAGTCTCTCCAAAGGAGTGCGAGCCGTTCCTCGGTAAAGCGCGCAAACACCGATACGGTCGTAGAGGCGGCAAACACGAGAAGATAGAACACGGCTTGCCTGGCGAACTCTGCAACCTGCCTGTCGGCGATCGCCGTCATGAAATTCCGGCCGACGAAGCTGTTGAGCACATTGAGCCCGTTAATCGCGAGGAAGAATACGACCAGGCTTGCGGTCAGAAGCTTTGCCGTGCCGCCGACTTCCGAAGAAAGAAAATGCCTCACTGAGCGCAGAAAGCGGCTCGCCGTTACCCTGAGAGAAGTCTGCAGCTCTTCCATGCCTCCCTCTTTGCATCGCGTCGCTGCTCGTTTTCGCCCTACAGATGAAGCCCTGCCCTCTCACGGCTTCCTTGACGGCTATTCGCGCCAAATAGAATGGCGATAAGTTGCGAACACCATCTTCGCAACTTTCGATTACTCTGCTAATCCCAGGGCCTCAGAGGGGCCAGTCCTTGCACCCCTTTTCCGGATGCAACTCCGCAGACTCTGCCGCGCAAATGGCGACCGATCTGGAATAGTCGCCAGCCACTTCTTCGGCCTCCACACACATTACCGCCGCGCGCCCGCGGAAACAATAAGGGCCACCACCTAGGCGATTTTTGAGGCCTATGAGCCGGCCTGAGGATGCCGAACCCGCTGTGCGCTGACTCTTTCGGCCAAATAGACCGGCAGCCTAATAGCCGCCGTCGCTGTAGATCGTGTGGCCGCCGGGAACCGGCCGACCCGCTAGAGCCTGTTGTTCGGCCGCCAGCGGTCGAAGCGGCGCTCGACCATCCTAAGGATGTTGGTGAGCACGACACCGGCGGCGGCAATCAGGATGATGCCAAACATGACCCGGTCGGTCTGGAAGGTGGCGCCGGCGACCGATATGAGATAGCCGACGCCGGCCTGTGCCGAGTACATCTCGCCGACCACGATGCCGATCAGCGCGTGGCCGAGGCCGAGACGGAGGCCAGTCAACAGGAACGGAACGGCCGCCGGGAAGGCGACGGTCAGGAACATCTGCCTGTCGTTCGCCCCGAAAGAACGAGCCACCTTGATGTAGTCGCGTTCGACGGTCTTGACGCCGGCATTCGTGTTGATGAGGATCGGGAACACGGCGCTCAGGAAGATGATCGCGAACTTCGAGCCGAGACCGATGCCGAACCAGATCATGATCAGCGGCAGGAGCGCAATGCGCGGTGTGGCGTAGAGCGCCGAGATGATCGGGTCGAGCGCCGCGTCGAAACGCCGGTACCAGCCCATAAGAATGCCAAGCGGCACGCCGACGATGATCGCCAGCCCATAACCTACAAGCAGCTCCAATCCACTGATGGCGAGGTGTGGATAGATGCTGCCGTCGGCGAACATCGCATAACCTGTTGCGATAATGCGGCTCGGCGAACTGGTGAAAAGCGGATTGACCAGGCCGAGGCGGACAACCGCCTCCCAGAGCAGGAGCGCCACGATCATGGTGGCCCCGCCGAGCAAGGCATTCTCTCGGCGCACCAGGAATTCGTAAATGGCGAATTCCGGCTTTCGCTGTCTTGGGATTTCTTGTTCTTCGGTAACGGACGTCATCTCTCGCTCCTTCAATTCACGCGCAGAAGGCCCATTCGGGCGCTTTCTTCCTCGATCAGTCGCCAGATATGGCGAAAGATCTCCATGAAGCGCGGTGTATGCTTCAGATCGAGCGTGCGCTCCTTCGGCAGGTCGATCTCGACAATTTCCTTCACCTTCGCCGGACGCGCCGAAAACACGATGACGCGATTGGAGAGGAAGATCGCCTCGTCGATCTGGTGGGTAATGAACAGCCCGGTCTTCTGAGCACGGTCGAGAATGCGCAGCAACTCGAACTGCATGAATTCGCGTGTCTGCGCATCGAGCGCGGCGAAGGGCTCATCAAGCAGCAGCAATTCCGGGTCGACAGCCAGCGCCCTTGCGATGTTGACGCGCTGACGCATGCCGCCCGAGAGTTCATTCGGATAGTTGTCCTCGAAACCGGCCAGCCCGACGAGCTCGACGAACTTGCGTGCACGTGCGGCGATCTCCTCCCTGCTGAAGGCCTTCTGGATCTCCAGGCCGTAGGCGACGTTCCTCTGGACCGTGCGCCAAGGAAAGAGCGAATCCTGCTGGAAGACAAGACCGCGATCCGGGCCCGGTTTCCTCACCTCCCGCTCGTCGATCAGGATTCTGCCGCCGTTGATCGAGACAAGGCCGTCGACGGCAGCGAGAAAGGTCGATTTCCCGCAGCCGCTTGGGCCGACGATGCTGACGAGTTCACCCTCGTTGACACTGAAGTCGACGCCGTCAAGTACGCTCAGATCGCGCTTGGTGCGATCATTGTAATAATTCAGTTTGACGCTATCGGCCTTCAGCTTGACCGGCGTTGCCTGCAACATGGGTTCTCCTCCCGCCTTATCGGCAGTTTTTAGTTAAGCGCTTTGAAGAAGCCTTCCTTATCGAGCGCATCGAGCGTGCTTGTGTCGACGATCGATTCCGGCTTCACGGAGGCTGCAGCCGGCTGCGTTTTCGAAAGCTCCGCCAGGACAGCAGACACACCTGGGATCGAGGGGCGCAGATCCTGCGGGAACACCTTCTCGGAATAGAAGCGGAACGCCTGTTCGACGGATGGCCCCTTCTCAAGCTTCAGGAAGGATGCCGTCACGTCCATCGCGTCCTGCGGATTGGCACGAAAGCCGTGGAGGCCCTCTCCCATCGCCATGAAGAAGCGCTTGACGGTATCGGAATGCTCAGAAAGATAACTCCGCGAGGTCACATATGCAGTGTTCGGGTAGTCCTTGACGATCTCGGTCACGTCTACCAGCATCTTCGAGCCGGCATCGACCATTTCCTGCGTGCGCGGATATTGCGACATCAGTCCCTGGACCTGGTGGCTTTCAAAGGCGGCCGCGCGCGTGCCCTCGCCACCGAGTTGGAGAATGTTGATATCCGTGGGTTCGAGGCCGAGAGATTTCAGAGCGAACTTGACGGCGGTGTCGGTCGACGAACCAAACTTGCTGATGGCGATGCTTTTGCCGCGCAGCTGGTCGGCGCTCTGGATGGAGGCATCGACGACAAGCTGGAACGGCAGCTTGTTGGCCATGCTGCCGATGATGACGACATCGGCGCCGGCGACGGCCGCGGCGATTGAGGGGGTGTAGCCGTTCTGGGCGATGTCAATCGAGCCGCCGACGAGCGCCTGGGTGAGCACGGAACCGCCCTCGACATAAACGAGGTTGACGTCAAGCCCGTACTTCTTGAACAAGCCCTTGGCAAGCGTGTACTGGATCGGCGCGCTCGTCATGGTGAAGCCGTCATAGGCGACATTCAGCTTGGTCAGGGCTTCGTCTGCCGCTGCCGGCGACATGGCGCCCGCAAGCAGGCTCAACCCCGCTGCCAAAGCTGCTTTCAATAGATTTCTCATGCTTTCCTCCCACGATTTGGTTTGTCCTCACCCGGCTCTCCTCCGAGCTACGGGTGGGCGCAACTAAGTGCAGCTAAGCAGGCTTTGCATTCGTTCCCTGTTCATCGACTTCATGAACTGGTCGACGAGACCGTTGAGCGGCAAGGGCAGCTTCACGCTTTGCGCGAGGTCAAGGGCGACGTCCATATCCTTCTCCGCCACTTGCCGGTGCTCTTCCCTTAGCGCGATAGCGGCCTGCCGACGCTCTCTCCTGCCCCGCTGGGTTTGTCATCAGGTGAGCCTAGTGCCGCGAAAGCTGCCTGTCCAAGACCGTTGAAAGCGACGAGCTATAAGTTTTTTGCTATGGGCGACTGGCATCGCCGAAGACGTAAGGACAAGCACGGGAGATGTGATGAACAACATCCTTCAGGAATGGCCCAATCAGCTCGCCTTTCCCGGGCGACCGCTCCTCGCGCCTGGTCCACCATTCCGGTCTCAACCAGCTTAGAACCAGCGACGCTGACTGACAATGACCGGGATAGTCCCGACAGCGGCTGACGGAACATCCGGTTCAGGCTGTCGCCGCTCGGCTCTCTCTACGGACGGGGGACGGCGACGCCGAGGCGCTCTGCATGCGGCAGCAGCGACGGCATGATGCCGGGAGCGAGTTCGACGCCCTCGGCAAGGGCTGCCCGCTTCTTCGCAAGGCCGTTTTCGCCGGGAAGCCTGACGCCTGCCACGCCGGGACGCGGCGGATTAGAACGGCAGGCCTCGGCCAGCCAGCCTGTCTGCCGGAGGAAGGCCTCGCGGCCGCCGAAGGCATCGGGATCGAACACCTGCACGGTGACCGCGGCATTCGTTCCCTTCGGCGCATCGACGCGGCCGTAGCCGGCAAGGCCCTGCGTAAAGGCTTCGACATGCAGCGCCATCCCGTAACCCTTCTGGCCGTGATCGAGGCCGCCGGTCGGCAGAAGCGTGCCGCCGCGTTCGAGAACGCCCGGATCGCGGCTCGGATTGCCCTCCTCGTCCATCAGCCAGTCGTGTTCGTATTGCCGCCCTTCGCGGATCAGGCGCTGGGCCATGTTGACCGTGGTGATCGAGGCACTGAAGTCGATCAGGATCGGATCGCCCGGCGTCGGGATACCATGGGCGACCGGATTCGGCGTATAGATGCCCCGCCTTCCGCCGAAGGGGGCGACCTGTGCGCCGGAGGGGCTGGAGCTTGCGATGCTGACCATATAGCCGCGATCG
This sequence comes from Rhizobium sp. SVR5-9E, assembly GCF_056755095.1. Classification (NCBI taxonomy): domain Bacteria; kingdom Pseudomonadati; phylum Pseudomonadota; class Alphaproteobacteria; order Hyphomicrobiales; family Rhizobiaceae; genus Rhizobium; species Rhizobium sp. SVR5-9E. The sequence continues at coordinate 5,051 of NZ_JBNDHS010000149.1, forward strand.
GTGGCGAGGCTGAGATAGGCAGCGAGGCAGCCGATATGGTGGCTGTCGGCGATCGCAACCGTCGCCGTGCCGTACTGGGCCGCGCGCTCGGCGGCGAGCTTTACCGCCTCAGAAGTCAGCCAGGCGCCGGGCAGCCGGCGCCCGTTCCAGGCAATCGCCGGGCCGCGATCGGAAATCACCGCAGGCAGTCCGGCAGGTTTCATCACGCCATCGGCGACGCTCTGCAGATACCAGCCGGCAAGCGCCAGGCCATGGGTGGTGTGGCCCATGAGATCCGCCTCGACGAGATAGTGGGCAACGGCCCCGGCCTTGTCCTCTTCGAGGCCCGCGGCCGCAAAAAGTTGCCGGGCAAAGGAGCGCAATTCGTCCACGGAATAACGCGGCGCCGGCTTACGGGTCATGTCGGCCATCTCAGCCTCCCTTGATGCGATAGGTTCAGCGCGCCAGGAAGCGCTGTGCGAGTTCCTGACCCCGTAGGGTCGTCAGCACGTTCTGGGCTGCCATCACGGCCATGGCGCGCTTGGCGTCGATCGTGACGCCGGCCACATGCGGCGTCACGATGGTGTTGGTCAGTTTGAAGAGAGGATTGTCCCTGTCCGGTGGTTCAAGCGCGAAACTGTCGAGCCCGGCGCCGGCGAGGTGACCGGAACTCAGCGCCTCGACCAGCGCCGCTTCGTCGACGATCTCGCCGCGCGCGGTATTCACCAGGAGTGCACCCGGCTTCATCAGGGCAATGCGCCGCGCGTCGATGAGATTGCGGGTCTCGGGGGTCAGCGGGCAATGCAGGCTGACAATATCGGCCTGCGACAGCAGGCGATCGAGATCGGCTTCGCGCCGGATGCCGTCACGAAAGGCTGAATCCGGCGTGTGCGGATCAAAGGCGGAAACGCGCATGCCGAGCGCCAGCGCCATGGCACCGAGCGTCTGACCGATGAAGCCGAAGCCGACGAGGCCGAGATGCTGGCCGCGCAGCTCCCGCCCCTGATACTGGTTCTTGTCCCAGACGCCATCGCGGATCAGAGCGTCCTGCCGGGAAAAATCCTTGACGAGCGCCATGATAAGCCCGAGCGCATGTTCGGCCACCGAGTGGCCATTGCTGCCGGTGGTAACGGAAACGGGGATGCCGAGCCGGGCGGCCGACTCTATGTCGATGTCGTTGATACCCACGCCGTGCTTTGCGATATGGCGCAGCCGACCGCCCGCCGCCATCTCCTCCGGGCCAAGGATATCGGCGAGAAGACGGACGATGACGGCATCCGGCTTGTGGCGGTTCATCGCCTCGATGACGGCCTGCCGGTCGATATAGGGCGGGGTGGAGACAACACGGACGCCTGCCTCCTCAAGGATCGCCCTGCCCTCCGCTGCAAGCTCCCCTCCGAGGATGACGACCGTCTTTTCCATTGTGCCTCCCCCTCGATCGCCGCTCAGGACGGTTCGTGCGCCTTTGCATCACGCGGCGAACGGGCCATCAGCCGTGCATAGGCGATGGCAGAAAGCATGTTGACGTGGTTGGCCTTGCCGGTGCCGGCGATATCGAAGGCCGTGCCATGGTCGACCGAGACGCGGTCGATCGGCAGCCCGAGCGAGACGTTGACGGCGGTTTCGAAGGCGACCAGCTTGATCGGGATGTGTCCCTGGTCGTGATACTGCGCGACGACGAGGTCGAAGGCGCCGTTATAGGCGCGCGCGAAAACCGTATCGGCGGAAATGGGGCCGACGACATCGATGCCCTTGGCGCGCGTCTGCTCGACGGCCGGGGCAAGGAATTCCGCATCCTCGGTGCCGAAAAGCCCGTTCTCGCCGCAATGCGGATTGAGGCCGGCAACGGCGATGCGCGCCTTCTTGCCCAGCCGCATGAAGTGATTGTGTCCGGCTTCGATCGTCGCGAGCACGCGCTCGGTCTTCGCCCGCTCGATCGCGCCCTTCAGCGAGACGTGGGTGGAAACGTGAATGGTGTTCAGCCGTTCCGAGGCAAGCAGCATGAAGGAGCTCTTGGAGCCGGTGAGATGCGCAAGCAGGCCGGTATGACCGTCGAAATGATGACCGGCGAGGTTCATCGCCTCCTTGTTGATCGGTGCGGTGACGATGACATCGGTTTGCTTCGACATCGCCAGATCGACGGCGCGAGCGATGTAGCGGACCGAGGCATCGCCCGCGACGGAGCTGACCTTGCCGATCTCCGGCAGGGCGGCGCCAAGCGGCACTTCATCCACGGCGATGACGCTTCCGTCGTCCGAGGCCGAAGGACCGAAACGCAGGGTGATGTCGGTTGCACGCGCCGCCCGCTCCAGCGCTTCCGTATTGCCGACGATGACGAAATCGCGCCGTTCGGCCGCCGGCAGCGCAGCCAGCGCCTTGACGATCACCTCAGGGCCTACGCCGGCGGGATCACCAAGGGTTACCGCGACTTTTGCATTCCTGTCCATCAGTCAAATTCCTCTTGAAAACTCGGCTCAATAGGCGGCTTCGTAGATCGAGCGGATGTCGGCGCGGGTCAAGTCGCGCGGATTGTTGTCGAGCAGCCGGCGGATGGCGAAAGCGTCGTCGGCCATGGCGTCGAGATCGTTTTCCGGCACGCCGAGGCCGGACAGCGTCATTTCGATGCCGAGTTCGGCGCAGAAGGCATAGGCCGTATCGAAGACCGACTTGATGCTCTCGGGGATGCTGTAACCGAGCGCTTCCATGACCGCCTTGGTCTTTGCCGGCACCGCCGGCGTGTTGAAGGCGAGGACATGCGGGAAAATCAGCGCATTGGCCGCACCGTGGGCGACATGCCAGCGCGTGCCGAGCGGATAGGCGAGCGCATGTCCACCCGCCGTGTTGACCGGGCCTAGACAAAAACCGCCATAGAGCGAGGCGAGCGAAAGACCGGCGCGCGCCTCAGCGTCCGAACCATCGCGGACGGCGCGGGCGAGATATTGGCCGACGAGCCGCGTTCCCTCGATCGCATAGATATCGATCATCGGATGTGCCTTGCGATTGGTGAAGGCCTCGACGCAATGCGCCATGGCATCGACGCCGGTCGCGGCCGTCGTGCGGGCGGGAACCGAGAAGGTCAACGACGGGTCGATGACGGCGATGTCGGCGAGCATATGCAGGCTCTCGACGGCAAGCTTCGCCTTAGTATCAGGATCGGTTACCAGAGCGCGGATGCCGGCTTCGCTTCCGGTTCCAGACGTGGTCGGCACTTGGGCAAGCGCTGCCTTGCGGGGGCCCTGGACCTTGTTTGCCCCGACGACGTCGCGCAGGCTCTGCGACGAGCCGGTGAGCACGGCAGCCAACTTGGCAAGGTCCATGGCGCTGCCGCCGCCGAAACCGACGATGAGATCGGCCTGCGCCGCCCCGGCCGCTGCGAGCACCTTGGCAAGATTGCCGATATCCGGCTCAGGCGTTACGTCCGAGAAGACGGAGACCTGACCCTTCAACTGCAAAAGGTCGATGCGCGAGGCATTGAAGGCATCGGAAATGACCAACGTGCGGGAATAGCCCTTATCAGCTGCCCAGGCGCCCAGTTTTCCCGCGGTCCCGAGGCCGAATTCGATCAGGTGCGGCCGGACAACGGTGATAGGCGAATCCAAACTGACCATCTGCGGTCCTCCCCGATGCGCAACGGACTTGCCGTCAATGATGTAAAGTTGTTATCTTAATTGCTGGTTTTTAGCAAGAATGCTCAAGGATTTTTCTTGCTTTCCGATCCATTTCGATGAGGCTTCATCGACAGGAGGCAGCTGGCGTCCGCGTTAAAACATTGACTTAAAAGCAATTTTCTTACGGAAACTTACACCGGCACAGGTGAAGAGGAAAGCGCACGATCTGTCGTACACTTGTAAACATCGCTATTGACACGGCGAGGCCGAATGCCTTCCGGCATCCAGCCTCACCGCGCCCCTCCAACTATTTTCATGGAGTGCTAAGCAATTGATTCCAATGGAAGTCGCACATATTTGATGGCGCGCCGGTAATAGGTATAGGCCACATGCAGCACGCCGTCGGATCCCTGGACAATCGAGGGATAGGAGAACTCGCGATTGAGCATGTCTTTCGAATTGTTGCTCAGGCAATAGCCGTCGCCGGTATCGAGATCGAGCTTGCGCTCGAAGCTGCGGCCCTCGTCGACGGAAACCGCAAGGCTGAGGGGCGCACGCGGCACACCCCAGACGGCCTTTCGCACCGCCGCCCCGGAAACCCCCACGCTCGCCGTCTTGTCGCTGTCGATCTCATCATAGAGCGACTGGCGTCGCGCATCCGACGATGCGGCATTGCTGTGGTTGTAAACCATTGCAATTCTTCGATCTTTCAAGGCCGCAGCCTGGATCGAGGAATTGTTGTTGGGGAGGTTTGTCGCCTCAGGCGCGCTCCAGGTTTTGCCCTGGTCGGAGGACAGCGAGGCGCGGACATTCTCGGAATAGCGATCGCGAAAGAAGGCGACCATCCTGTCCCCGTCGAGCGGCAGGATATTCATATGCACGGCGCCCAGGCTATCGGCTATGTCCTTCATCTGCCAGCTTTTTCCGCCGTCGCGGGAGATCAGCACGCCGGCCGTATCGGCGTCACCGCTCCAGCGCTGGTCGGGCAGGCTGATGCAGCGGAAGACCGGAAGCAGCCAGTCGCCGCTGCGGTTCACGACAATCTGCTGGCGCACGAAGGTGCCCGGCACGTCGCAGAGAACATAGGCC
>NZ_JBNDHS010000150.1:0-9667 GCF_056755095.1 Rhizobium sp. SVR5-9E
GAGAAGCACGCCGCGCCTTTCACCGTGTTCGTGGCGAAGGGTCTTACCGAACGCACCCATACGATCTGGTGGGAGACGCTTGCCCCTGTCCTGCGGAAGGCGGAAACAGTGCGCTTCGATTTCGGCGCAGGCGAGGAGAGCATCACTCTCGCGACATCGGCCGACCAGTACCGGGCATTCTCACGATTTGCAAACCACGTTCACCGCACCGACGAGAGCTTGGCGACCGCACAGATCGACAGGCTCGCCCGCGACCACGGCATCGATCCAGAGGAACTCGTCGACGATCTCGTGATGGGGCCGGCAGAACTCAATCTGCTCGAAGCGAGCCCGCTGGCCTCCCTCGGCGCGCATACGATCAGCCACCGCGCGCTTGCACGCCTTCCCGAAGCCGAAGCGCGGGAGGAAATGGCACTTTCGGCCGATCACGTGACGGAAATCACCGGCAAGCGGCCCGGCACGATCGCCTTTCCGTACGGCACGCGCGAGGCCACAACCCGTCGGGAGGCGGCGATCGCGGCCGAGATGGGGTTCAAGGTGGCGGTGACGACCCAGCCCGGTATCATGCAACCCGGCTTGCCCGGCGGCACGACCTACCTGCCGCGGCTCTCGCTCAATGGCCTTTACCAGAAGCCGCGGTATGTTTCGGCACTCGCCTCCGGCATACCGCTGAAGCTGATCGGCCGGTAGGATCAGGACGTAAACCGGGTTACGGATACATCCGCACCTTTTCCCAATCGCCCTCCGGCGCAGTACGGCGGAACTCGACGCGGTCGTGCAGGCGGAAGTTCTGGTCTTTCCAGAACTCGATCGAAACCGGCTTGATGCGGAAACCGGACCAATAAGACGGCCGCGGAATTTCACCGATGGCATAGCGCGCGGTATATTCCGCCACGGCTTTTTCCAGAGCAAAGCGGCTTTCCAGCTGGCGCGACTGCTTGGAAGCCCAGGCGCCGATGCGGCTCCCGCGGGCTCGCGTTTTGAAATAGGCGTCTGCCTCTTCGTCCGTTACGATCTCCACAGGACCGCGCAGGCGCACCTGCCGGCGCAGCGTCTTCCAGTGGAAACACATGGCTGCTTTTTTCTGTCCGAGGAGTTCGCGGCCTTTCTGACTTTCGAAATTCGTGTAGAAGACGAATCCTTCGCTATCGAATCCCTTAAGGAGGACCATGCGGACATTGGGCAGGCCATCCTCATCGACCGTCGCAAGTGCTACGGCATTCGGATCGTTTATCTCGGAAGCCTCGGCTTCTTTCAGCCATTCCGCGAAAAGCTTGAATGGCTCGTCGCGTTCGGTAAAGTCACCGCTTGTTAACTCATTTGCCGACATATTAGCTCAAATGCCCCGGGTTTATCGGTTAAATGCCCAGCTATTCACGACTGGACAGGACGCAGGGTGGAAGTCATAGCAAAGTCACATCGCCATACAAAGGCCTTGTCGCATCGTTGCGGCGCGCTGTTGGTTATTGCAACGGCGATGCTGTCGCTTTCGGGCTGCATGACGGGCGGCTTTGATTTCCTGAGCGACTCGAAGGTGGACCGTTCGGTTGCTACCGGCACCGTGCCGCAGGCAGCGCCGAGCACGGACACGCTCTCCGACGAAATGACCGTTCGCAACGCGGTCACCTCCGCCGACATCGGAAAAATTGCCGGCCAGCCGCTTCCCTGGGCGAATTCCTCCACCGGCAGCGCCGGGGTCATCGACACGATCGTCGAAAACAACGATGCCGGCCAGGTCTGCCGCCAGTTCCGCACGACGCGTCACTCCTATGCAGGCATCGCCAAGTTTTACGGGAAAACCTGCCTCGTCGGCGGCGGCAACTGGCAGCTGCTGAGCTTTCAGCCTGAAGGCTGATCATTTCATTTCACGCTATGCTTAACCGCGGCGAGCGGGCGCGTCGCATGCTTAGCAAAAAGCTAACCATTTGCAGCGAAAGCCGCATTCCTCGTCCTTAAAATAAGGACTGATTAGCAACTCTGACGCACGATCGGCTTGCAGGCGCGTGTTCCGGTTTTCCGGCATGCGCATGAGTTGTTATTGGCTTTCGGCGTGCTGGGCAAGGACGGGCACGCTGCATCGGAAACGGCAGTTTACTATATGCGCGATCCTTACAAGGTTTTGGGCGTCCCTCAGGACGCGGGGACAGACGAGATCAAGGCAGCCTGGCGCAGCAAGGCCAAGGCCGTTCATCCGGACCATAATCAGGGCGATCCAACGGCAGCCGCTCGTTTCGCCGAGGTCGGCCGTGCCTATGAGACACTGAAGGACCCCAAGAAACGCAGCCTTTTCGACACGGCCGCCCGCATGGCTGAGGCGCGCGTGAACGGCGAGACGATCATGCAGCAGCGCCAAGCCGCCCGCGAGGCGGCGGCCCGCGCCAAGGCGGCGCAGGCAAATGCCGAACGGGTCATGGAAGAACTCGCCCGCGCCAACGCGCAAAAGGCGGCGAAGGCCGCTGCCGAGACGGCAAAACAGCAGCACGCCAGCCCGGAAGCCCCAGAGGATGTGGTGGAGCGCATCTTTGGTGCGCAAACCAAGGCCGCGGGTGCCGCGGCCGCCAGCACACAGGCAAACGCCGGCAGGCGTGCGGATGCGGAAACGGCGAAGACCGAAGCAGAAACAGCAAAGGCACAGGAAGAGAGTGCGGAGACGGCTACTCCAGCCAACGGTATTCTTCAGCCCTTGAGCATGCTGACATCGCTCGTGCGCCGCTTCACCAGCAGCGCGCCCGCCCCGGAAAAGGCACCGGACCAGCTCGCGCAGGCAACCGTGACGATAGACGACATTCTGAAGGGCAACTGGATCAACGTGCAGCTCGGTGAAGGCCGCGAGGCAGGTTTCGCATTGCCGGCCGGCACGCGGGAGGGCCATCAGGTACGGCTGAAAGGTCAGGGCTACAAGCTGCCGAACATGCAACGCGGCGACGCGATCATCAGCGTCCACATCGCACCGGACCCGCGTTTTACGGTCGATGGCTTCGATCTCCACACCGTACTACCCCTGACGCTCGAGAATGCCGTTCTCGGCACCCAGGCACGCATCGAGGCACCGAACGGGCCGGTCGACATAACGGTTCCCGCCTGGTCGGGATCGGACAAGACGGTCCGAATCCCCAATCAGGGCTTGCCCGACGACAATGGCGAAAGAGGCGATCTGGTCGTGGAGTTGCGCATTATGCTGTGGGAAAAACCGGACGATAAAGTCACGGATCTCATGAGAAGCATGCGCGAAGGGCTGTTTTTGTGAAATTTTGGTGACAAGCGCACCCTTTGTTACCATACCTAACAGTTGATGATTGCTCGCAATCTTGAACCGGTGAACGGCCTATGCCATAGGCAAATTCCCAATTGGATCATTAGGGGGCAAAATATGGCTCAAGCAACAGGCCTCATGTCAGGCAAGCGCGGCGTTATCATGGGCGTCGCCAACAATCGTTCGATTGCGTGGGGCATTGCCAAAGCCATTCATGCACAGGGCGGGGAAATCGCCTTTACATATCAGGGCGATGCTCTGAAAAAACGCGTCGAACCGCTGGCTGCCGAACTCGGCGGCGTGCTTGCCGGTCACTGCGATGTCAGCGACGAAGCGAGCATCGAGGAGGTTTTCGCCAACGTCGAAAAGATGTGGGGCAAGATCGACTTCGTCGTTCATGCAATCGGCTTCTCGGACAAGGACGAACTGACCGGCCGCTACGTCGATACCTCGCCGGACAATTTCGCCAAGACGATGCAGATCTCCGTCTATTCGTTCACGTCCGTGGCGCGCCGCGCCGAGAAGTTGATGACGGATGGCGGCTCGCTGCTGACGCTCACCTATTATGGCGCCGAGAAGGTCATGCCCAATTATAATGTCATGGGTGTCGCGAAGGCCGCTCTCGAAGCCAGCGTCAAGTATCTGGCAGTCGATCTCGGACCGAAGAACATCCGCGTCAATGCGATCTCGGCAGGCCCGATCAAGACGCTCGCAGCATCCGGTATCGGCGATTTCCGCTACATCCTGAAATGGAATGAGTACAATGCGCCCCTGCGCCGTACGGTTACCATCGAGGAAGTGGGCGACGTCGGCCTTTACATGCTGTCGGATCTCGCGCGTTCGGTCACCGGTGAAGTGCACCACGCCGACAGCGGCTATCATGTGATCGGCATGAAGGCGGTAGACGCGCCGGATATTTCGGTTATCAAGGACTGACCGAAGTCCAATCAAACGGAATCTGCCTTGCTCATCTACGTCGTCCGACATGGTCAGACCGACTGGAATGCCGAACGTCGTCTGCAAGGCCAGAAGGATATTCCGCTGAATGCCATCGGCCGCGAACAGGCGCGGCTGAACGGCGTCAACATGGCCGAGCTTCTGAAAGTCGAGGCAATCCCCTTCGATTTCGTTGCAAGTCCGCTCGGACGCACGCGGGAGACGATGGAGATCATGCGGACCGCCATGGGACTGGCACCGAAGGACTACCGGACCGACGAGCGGTTGGTCGAAGTTTCCTTCGGGGATTGGGAAGGCTTCACGATCAGGGAGCTGAAGGCGACGCAACGCCAACGCATTATCGAACGCAACCTCAACAAGTGGGATTTCATCCCGCCCGGCGACGACGCGGAAAGCTACGAGATCATGTCGTGGCGTACCCGCTCCTGGTTGAATTCACTCGAGCGTCCAACCGTCTGCGCCACGCACGGCGGCGTCATCAGGAGCCTTTTCAAGATGATCGCGGATTTACCGAAGCATGAGGCTGCCGAGGGGGAAATTCCGCAGGACCGTATCCTGAAAATCGACACTGCGGAGAGGCTTATCGGTTGGCTCTAGCCGCCGTCACTGGACAATATCGAGGTCGTTGATCACCCGCTTGCCGTCCACTTCCGTGTAGAAGATCACAACCTTCACGCCAGCCTTCAGTCCGTCGAAGTTAAATTCCTCTGGAGCCTGATAGGTCTTGCCGTCATCGAGCGTCAGGCTGAGGTTGGTCATGTCGACCTTCTTGATCGTCGCTTCGACGTCGGCACTTTCCGCAAAGCCGCTGATGGGCGAGAGGAAACTTGCTGTAGCCAGCAGCGTGGCAACAAAAAAACGCATTGCAGCAAACCTCTTCAGACTCGTCGCTAACATCCGATCAAGCACAGCTAAACTCCTGAATATGGCGAAAATTGCCCGTAAGAATGACTTCGCGCGCCCAATTGATGAACAGCATTTAAACGATAATCAAGGGCAGCCACTCTCCATTAGTCTTTTCTTAAATATTGGTAACAAACGAGCATGAAATCGTAAATTAACTCGTTCTCCCTAGAGTTGTCCGAAAAAGAAGGGAGATATACTGTGCTTTTCGGGCTGGGCGGCAAGATTCAGTTGCGGCGGGTATTCAAAAATACCCGTGTTTCACTGCTCGTGTCGGCTCTTGTGGCATTTGTCGTTGTCGTAGTCGGTTTCACGCTCGATCATGCAAATACCGCGGCGCATCTTCGCGAATTGCAAATTCGCACGGAAAACGAAGCAAGCCTCCTTCAAGCACGGCTGGTAGCGCAGATCGACATCGACATCACTGTTGTCCGCGATCTCGCCAACGTGATTTCGCTGAGCGCGAACAGCAACGAAGAGGAAATGAATCGGCAGATAAACTGGTTGCTCATCCAGAATCCGCATTTCCTCAGTATAGCCGTCGCACCCAATTTCGTGGTCAGCAACGTCTTTCCGCCGCAATCCGGCAAGGACCGCATCGGCAAGGACGTAGGCGAATTGCAAATGCGGCGCCATCCCGTCACCTACTATACCAGAGACCAGCAGGCGCGCTTTTACGGTCCCATCAAGACCACGGGCGGCACGGATGCCTTTGCGATCTTCTTCCCGATTTTCGTCAAGGATAAGGGGCAGCGTAAGGTCTGGGGTGCGGTCGAAGTCGCAATCGACCGGGACATGTTCTACGAAAACACCGGCCTGACGCCTGCTCACAATATTGAAAACCAGCGGCGTTACCCGCATCTCGATCATCTTTCGATCGCCTTGCGCGACCTGAACACCGCTGCGGCGGGCAAGGCTCTTCCCTTCTTCGGCAGCGCCGATGTGCTTGACAAGCAGCCCGTCCGTCGCGAGATCGAATTTGCGGGCGGTCGCTGGGAACTTTCTGCCGCTCCGACAAGCGGATGGAACGTTCCCCCGCCGAACCAGGTTCAGCTTCGCTTGATCATTGTCGCGGCTGGCTGCGTCATCATCGTTCCTATCTTCCTGGCCACGCTGCTCCTTGGCGAGCGCAACCGCAACGTCAGCGAGCTCGAAGCTCGCGAGGCGAAACTGCTCGAGCTTTCCCAGCGGCTGGATCTTGCGCTGGATTCATCCAATATCGGCATTTGGGAGCTTCAGGATCACGGGCACCGCCTCTATTGGGACGCACGCGCTTCAGCCCTTTACGGTGAGGCATCGGGCGAGGGAAGCCGGCCGCTCGAGACCTGGCTTGAAGCGATCGTGCCGGGGGACCGGCCGATCGCCGAGATGCACTTCTTCAATTGCAGCGTCGCCGGCACCTCCTGCACGGCACAGTATCGTGTCGGGCTCGCCGACGGAAGCATCCGGCATCTGCGATCCGTCGGCGCCTTCTACACTGATGCAGGCGGAATCGGCCGAACGATCGGCATCGTCGCGGACGTGACTGCAGACGCAGAGGCGGCCGAAATGCTGCGGAAGGCCAAGGAAACCAGCGACACTAAGAATGCCGAACTGGAACAGGCGCTGGACGAACTCTCCTGCCGCGAAGCGGAACTTGCGGAGCTTTCCACCCGCCTTGATCTCGCACTCGATGCAAATCTGTGCGGCATCTGGGAAACGACGCTGGGCGTCGAAGGCTCCATGTGGGACGAGCGCATGTACGAACTCTATGGGCTGGAGCCACGGCGTGGCTTCATGACCCAGGATGTCTGGCTCTCCTGCATTCATCCGGAGGACCGTGGCCTTGCACTCGAAAGTGCGGAGCATTTCAAGCAGGTTGGCGACACCCATACGCTTATCTGCCGCGTACCGACCGCAGACGGCGGTGTTCGCTACGTCCGCTCCACCGGCAAGGTGCACCAAACCGCGACGGGACAGGCGAAGCTGATCGGCGTGGCCTTCGACGCTACCGAAGACGCGCTGCTGACGCTTCAGCTCAAGGCGGCAAAGGACGACGCGGTTTCCAAGAACATCGAACTAGAACGAGCCAAGGATCGAATAGAGCACAATTCGCTGCACGACCCGCTGACCGCACTTGCCAACCGGCGCAAGCTCGATATCGCGCTTGAAAACCTGACCTTCGACAGCCGGTCGCAGCGGCAGAAATTCGCCATCCTCCATATCGACCTCGATCGTTTCAAGCAAATCAACGACACGCTCGGGCATGCCGCGGGCGATGCGATGCTGGTGCATGCGTCAAAGGTGCTTTCGCAGAATGCCCAAGTCAGCAATGTCGTTGCGCGCATCGGCGGCGACGAATTCGTCATTCTGGTCCTCGATGCCAACGCCGAGGATATGACTGAACTTGCGGCCCGGATCATCGAGGAAATGCGCCAGCCGATCAATTTCGAGGGCTTCGCCTGCCGCTGCGGCGTTTCGATCGGCATCGCCCTTGCAGACGGCATCGATGTCGACGCTCGCCAGGTTCTGATCAACGCCGATATCGCGCTCTATCGTGCAAAGAGCCTGGGCCGGAACCGCTACGAGTTCTTCAACCAGAACCTCCAGGCCGACGTCGTCAACAGCAAGCGCACCGCCGACGAAATCCTTGCCGGGCTCGAAAACGGCGAATTCACGGCCTGGTACCAGCCGCAGTTCTGCGCCAGGACGATGCGGCTGACGGGCGTCGAAGCGCTGGTGCGCTGGAACCACCCGTCCCATGGTCTTCTGACGCCCGACAAGTTCCTGCGCATCGCCGACGAGATCAACGTCGTGCAGGTGCTTGACCGCATCGTTCTCGAAACCGCGCTCAAGGACAAGATGCGCTGGGCGGCACTCGGCGTTGCCGTACCGCAGGTCTCGGTCAATGTTTCGGCGCGCCGGCTGCATGACGGAAGCCTGTTCGAGTCGCTACTCGACCTGCAGATCGCTCCCGGCGAGCTCTCCTTCGAGCTGGTCGAATCGATCTTCCTCGACGAGAGCGAGGATGTGGCGGCGCACAATCTCGACCGCATCAAGGCGCTCGGCATCGATATCGAAATAGACGATTTCGGTACTGGCCACACGTCGATCGTCAGCCTGCTGAAGCTGAAGCCGAAGCGGCTCAAGATCGACCGCCAGCTCGTGCAGCCGATCCTCCATTCGCCGCAGGAACGGGCGCTGGTGAACTCGATCATCGACATCGCCCGCTCGCTCGGTGTTGAAACGGTGGCGGAAGGCGTCGAGACTGTTTCGCACGCGCACATGCTGCGCGATCTCGGCTGCGACCTGTTGCAGGGCTACGCCTTCTCCCGCCCCTTGTCCTTCGAGGCCTTCGCAGACGCAGCGGCGGACGGCAAGGCCTGGCGGCTTGCCTCCTGAGTTCATCGTTCACGATTTGCGGAAACAGATTCTCTGGTCGCAGTATTTTTCGGTAAAGAAAGGCGTTTGCCCGCAAGGCTTTTTGGCCTATGAGTGTCCCGAATTTTGGAAGTATGGCGCAGCCGGTGACGACCGGAGTTTGCGCTCATCCGGTCGGAACACATGTCGCACAACACATTCGGTCATCTCTTCCGCGTAACAACCTGGGGCGAAAGCCACGGGCCCGCACTCGGCTGCGTCGTCGACGGCACGCCGCCCGGCCTGCGTTTCAAGCTCGAGGATATTCAGGTGTGGCTCGACAAGCGCAAGCCCGGCCAATCGCGTTTCGTGACGCAGCGCCGTGAGGCGGACCTCGTGAAGGTGCTCTCCGGCGTGATGCCGGATGCCGACGGTGAAACGATGATCACCACCGGCACGCCGATCTCGATGATGATCGAGAACACCGACCAGCGCTCCAAGGATTACGGCGAGATTGCCCGGCAGTATCGTCCCGGCCATGCGGACTACACCTACGACGTCAAATACGGCATCCGCGATTATCGCGGCGGCGGCCGCTCCTCGGCGCGTGAGACGGCGGCCCGTGTCGCAGCCGGCGGCATCGCGCGCCTTGTTGTTCCGGAGATGAAGGTTCGCGCTGCGCTTATCCAGATCGGCAAGCACAAGATCAACCGGCAGAACTGGGATTGGGATCAGGTGGACCAGAACCCGTTCTTCTCGCCGGATGCAGAAATCGTTCCGGTATGGGAAGAGTATCTCGACACCATCCGCAAGAACGGCTCCTCGATCGGCGCTGTTGTCGAAGTCGTGGCCGAGGGCGTTCCGGCAGGGCTCGGCGCGCCGATCTACGGCAAGCTCGACCAGGATATTGCCTCGCTGCTGATGTCCATCAACGCCGTGAAAGGTGTGGAGATCGGCAATGGTTTCGGCACGGCCGAGATCACCGGTGAGGAGAACGCCGACGAGATGCGCATGGGCAATGACGGCAAACCGCTGTTTCTTTCCAACCATGCCGGCGGTATTCTCGGCGGCATATCCACCGGCCAGCCGGTCGTCGCGCGCTTTGCGATCAAGCCGACCTCTTCCATTCTCACGGAGCGACGCTCGATCGATGCGGACGGCAACAATGTCGATATCCGCACCAAGGGGCGGCACGACCCCTGCGTCGGTATCCGG
>NZ_JBNDHS010000151.1:0-9644 GCF_056755095.1 Rhizobium sp. SVR5-9E
GATCCTGGAACGCGCGGTCGGCGTCCGTCAAAGGGCGATCGACGCCGCGGCGTTCACTCTCGACATTCTCATCCCGAAGGCTCACGTCCTCGCGGACGGGATGCTCGACCGTATAGGCGCGGACCCGAACGGAGCCGCTGTTGACTGGCCACGACGCGTTCACTATCGAAAGTTCCCTTTTTCCTAATCCGGATCTCCTCGACGAGCACCAGCCTCTTCTCGATGACCAGGCGCTCTTCGAGGACGGGCACGATAGTCACGTCGCCTCCGTCCGAATCTGAGGAGCTGCATCCACCACCGTCTCGAACGGTACGCGCTCGACTTCGACTTCTTCAGAGAGAAGGTTGACGCTTGACGGCTTCGTTCGCGACGATCGTCCTGCCGCGAACGCGAACTTCGCCGTCAGGAACCTCGCGGTTGGCAACAGAAAGCCGTTCCTCGGCAAGAGGTATCGTTTGCTCTTCATCGTGCATGGATGCTTCACCTTCCGGTCAGCAAACCATCGCGATTCGATAATGTTCCGAGGAATATTAGAGACGTTCGATCCTCGTTGCCCGGATGACAATCTCCTCCTGATGAAGGCGAACCTCCAAATCTTTGCGGTAGGACGTCCACCACGCGCGGTCGAGCTCGTCAATCATCACTTCAACGACGACGATACGATCCTCCTCAATAGAACCGTCATCCTCCCATAAGCCTTCGGCAGGTGCGTTGACGTGCATGGTCGCTCCTCCGAAATTCTCCGTGAGTTCCGACCGAATGACGTCAAAGTTGGCGCGACTGCTTTCTCCCGTCCTCGGGAGAAGAATTTCTATGAGATATGACATGCCGCGCCCAACCACTCCGCGCATCGAATGTTCCAGCAGCGCAGGACTCATTGTCTCGCTTTAGCGGGAAATAGAGGTTCCGCGTGGCTGCGACGCGCAGGTCCTCGTCGACGACGGAGGCTAAATTGAACAGAGCCTCGCGGCTTGGCTTCCAAGCATGCGCAGAGCCCCGGCGGCATGATGAACCGTAGCCCAGCCGAAGCCCCTTCCGTTCTGGCCCAATCACGCCTCTCCCTCCGGCCGCGGCGGGCTGGTCGCAAACGATGAACGGAACCGAGTTCGCTAGATCGCGTTATCAACGCTTCGAGTAACGTGAGGAAATCATGAACGAAAACACCGGGTCCAAATTCTTTTCCAGATTCGCCACTGCCATAGCCGATCTGTCCGGCAAGCCCGGCACGTTTGTAATTGCGGCGGCACTCGTTCTGATGTGGGCGATCTCCGGGCCGTTCTTCGGCTTCTCCGAGACGTGGCAGCTGGTCATCAATACCGGCACCACGATCATCACCTTCCTGATGGTCTTCGTCCTGCAGAACTCGCAAAACCGCGACGGCAAGGCTCTACAGGCCAAGCTCGACGAACTCATCCTGACGTCGCAGGCGCAGAACACCTTCGTCGGCATCGAAAAGCTCGACGAGCAGCAGCTCCGCGAGGTGAGCAAAAGGCTTGCCGAAAAGGCCGACTGTGTCGAGGACGTTGCCGACGACAAGGCGGAGAAGAGGGAGTGGGAATCTCAGTCCGAGCCCTTAATTCCATAATATACCAATGTCGCTGGAATCGAATTGATAGGTCTGCGGGTCGAACCTTCAAAAGCGAAATGAAACGCGGATTGGTGACGCCATAGACGTCTCGCCCGGTCTAACGCTGGCGACGTTAGGCCCGGTGGCGTCGACCACGCCGGAAAGATCCGATCCTAGGTGAGGGCAGGGGCTGCGGCAATGCACTCTTGTCCGATCGGAGCCGGCCGTCCCAAGGGCACCAGCCGCGAAGACTTTGATGAGAATCTCGTTTTGGCCCGGCAAGGGTTTCTTGAGCACGTCCGAGCGGATGGGCCGAACTCGTGCAAGGGATATATGCCGTCATCACCGCATCAGAGATCTCATGATGTTGCTATCCTTCGTGGGTTCATTCGGATGGCTCACTTCTTGTCGCGATCGACGCCTCGACCTTAAAGATTTTGCTCATGCCGCCGTCGATGATCAACTCGCCGCCGACGACAAAGGAGGCCTCGCCGGGGCGAGGAAGACGACCTTTGTGACTGCCGAGGAATCGCCAAACGACTGACCGGAAGCTGCTTCGGACGCCGGACCGGGGACCCAAGAGACGCGTGGGAAGAGGAAGGCATCGGCGCGCTCGCGGTGATCGGCATCCGAAAAGCGCATCGCCCTTCTCGTCACAGGGCGATGCGCAATTCTATTCGTCGCAGCGGCGGATCCTTCAACCGCGCTGCAAAGGGCGGGCAGTTCTACCGGTAGCAAACGCGGGTCGACCTCGTGACCCATCTATCCTGGCGTTCGCTATAATATCGCTCTCTCTTTAGGTGGCAGGATGCCTTCTGCGCCCGGTCACGGTCGCGATAATAACGAGGGTGGTACCGCGAGTAGCCGTGGAAGCCGGGACCGACATAAGCCCCGCCTGGTCCAACCCGGAAAACGGTCTCAGCGAGCGTTGGCGCTGCGGTTCCGGTCAATGCAGTAAGCGCGACGACGGCTGCGATTAAAAGCTTTCTCATGTTTCACCCCCAATCCAACGATCCGATTTATCTAGACGGGTCGCCTCCGGCATAACCGTGGCTGCCCGTAATGACAATCAGAAGCTTTTCATTGCTCTTTCCTCACGTTGCAGTTGGACGATCAACGAAGGAGATGAGGAAACGGTTCCACGCTTTGCCTTCGGTCCGAAGGAGTCGGGACGATCATCTGGTAGCGATAGTCGTTAAAGGAGTTCTGGGCGAAGCGGTTTCCATTTGATGAGGGAAGGGAGCGGTAAGTATCACTCCCCTCAACACTAGCTACCCCAGTCCCTTAGCATAGCCAAACCTCACGCGGCGGATGGCCGGGACGGCGCGCCCTGCAACTCGGTGGCTGAATATCAAGGTTTAGCGGGCGGCGGCACTTCACCAGAGAGCGTCAGTCTGGGACGTCCCGCGTATCCCTGACGTCTGCGCCATGAACGCTTGCAGTCAAGTCCGTCGTGCCACCGGACATCGCTATTCCGAAGACGTAGAGCATGGAAGCGAGTACGATCACCAAGGCAAGGACCGACGCGTTCCAGAAGGTGAAAACGGAAGATGTGGGATTTTTATCGGCCATGGCGGGATTCCATTGTTTCTTGGCATCCCAACGAGTATTTCCATCAAGCGTTCCGCCTTGGGGCTTTGGTCCGCCGTTACATCGGACCAAAGTTTTGCATTACTTCCGCGGCAGCTTACATGCGCTTTTAGGAGACGCCGAACAGCTTTGCCAAGCTCTCGATAACGACGGCCAGCGCCACGAGCGTGGCGATCCCCATCAGCGGCCAATCGCCCAGCCGGGCTCGCGCTAAGGGTCGACTGAAAGCTCCGGCGGGGCCTGGGAAGCGGACGTCTCTCGCGGTTTCAAAAATCTCCGCACCAGTCGTTCCCGTGCCCAGGCTGCCACTCTTGAGCAAGTCCTTCCCGCTGGAGAGCATCTCCTGGCGGCGTCGTGAACAATCGGGCGTGCTCTGCTCGATACTGCGTCGGAGAAACGCCCATAATCCGGCGAAAGGTGGCGCTGAACGCGCGATCGGAAACATATCCAGGGAAACGGCTATAGAGGATATCGGCTCACGGCCGCGGCGGAGCCGCGTGGCGGCGAGGTGCATCCGCCACCGTGCGAGGTAGTAGATCGGTGCAGCACCGACACTCGCCGTAAAATGACAGACGAAAGCCGATCTCGACTAGAACGCGAGTTTAGCAAGCTCACCACGATGTAGCGGCCGTCCGGCGTCTCTAGAACGGCTTTTCCTTCTTCAAGCGTCGCCGTCTCTGCGAGGAGGGTCGACCTTTCGAAGGCTGAAGAAGTATCGCCGCTCGTCGCCTTCGACGACCATCATGCCGGCAAACGCGTTGTCGTCGATCCTTCGGAAATAGTCGACGATCGGCTGGCGGTCGTAGACCA
Source organism: Rhizobium sp. SVR5-9E (assembly GCF_056755095.1). Taxonomy (NCBI): domain Bacteria; kingdom Pseudomonadati; phylum Pseudomonadota; class Alphaproteobacteria; order Hyphomicrobiales; family Rhizobiaceae; genus Rhizobium; species Rhizobium sp. SVR5-9E. The sequence continues at coordinate 3,968 of NZ_JBNDHS010000151.1, forward strand.
TCGCGGCCGTCTCCTTGCCGTCGATCATGCGGAGCTTGACGGACGCCGTCGTTCCCCGTGCGCGGAAGACCTTCTGCAGATATGAGAACCAGTTCCGGGCGACCAAGGTGCGCCCGAAGGGGGCGAGGCGGATCTCAGTCCTGACCGGAACGAACGCCGGCTCGATCGGCACGAGACGTCCCGGCCGCCATTGGAAGAGCAAGGCGTCTGCGCGCAGATCCGGGTGGAATCGCTTCCCGAACCATTGAAGGTTCTCGAGGACGCCGTCCAGTGGATGCCCGGAAGGAATGCCGACGCCCCGCCAGAGGCCGATCATGTCGGCGGGCAGGACCGGCGGCAGCGACCGTAACCAGGCGATCTTCTTCGACTGCAGGTCGTCGGGCATCGTCTCTCCGAAGCATCGAAGGGTCGAGTGCGGTGCCGGACAGGTTGGGCGCTCGTCTGCCGTGTCGTTGGCCGCAGCGAGAAACCGAAAAAATCGCCGCGTTCACTATCCCTGTCATGTCCGGTTGACACGGTCGCTCTCGGCGAAGGGAATGTCGATCGCTCGGAATGGTTCCGACGTTTCGGCAGCGTCGTCCCAGGGCCGTGCACTCGCAACCTCGACGAAGGTTCTCCCTACAGAGGGAGGACTCGCCATGGCATGAACAAACCGAAAGACGGCGCTCTCGGAACGACTGACCAGTCACCACAATGGGAAGGCCCGCAGAAGAATACGCGTCGCAGCCTGGCGAGGCTCGCTTCCGCATCACCTGCAGCACGTCCAGCTCAATCGACGTCGGAAACCTCATCTAAACGCTACCACCCAAACTCACGACAGCCTGCGCTGCCGCGAAACGATTTCGCGTGCCTGCGGCCGTCCGGGTAAACGGGGCGCTCCCCGTGTCCGGGTCGAGCGCCCTCGGCTTTTCTGAAGATCCGAAGGCGAGCTGCATTGCGCGCCGCATCAAGCCCAGGCAAACCCCGCGCAATCCCTGGGGCCACGGCCTATGCCGCTAGATTGCCCGGACGTTCTCGGCCTTCGACTTCCCGGTTTTCCGGTCTTGTCCGAGGTCGTAGGAGACCTTCTGTCCGTCGCGCAGGAGAGTGGAGCCTTGGACGGCGCTTACGTGGACGAAGACATCCTGGCCGCCGTCGTCGGGCGTGATGAAGCCGAAGCCCTTATCCTGGTTGAAAAATTTGACGGTTCCGTTGGCCACTGAACTTCTCCTGGTGCGTGCGAGATGGAGTGCGATTCATAGACATCGATCGTTTCCTCCGCAACGTGATTTCGCGTTCCCTTCCCTGTGAGCAGCTCGCAGATCTAAGTGCGCTCGGCGTACCTGACCTTGACGACGCGGTCGAGAAGCTCGGGAAACCGACCGTTTTCCTGGCCAGCTTCCTGAGTTGATGAGGCGGCAGGCGATCTGCATGTTTCCGATCTCGGAGTGCCCGGAGGGCCGATCGTCGCCATTGCCCATTTTCTGTTCCCTCCCTGAGATCGTCGGCACGTAGCGCCCTTAGCTCCCTTGGGTGGGACTTTGTCCAATAGAACGTGTGGGCTTCGATGGAACGATCATGAAGCAAGATTCGAGCCGCGACACCTGCGGCTTATCGGCCGAAAATTGCATCGAGAATGGCAGCCACATCAAAGAGTTTCTCGCAGGCAGGATCAAATCCGTGCCCTTGTGCCAGCTGCCGCGCCCAATTTACCGCCGCTCTGCCCCCCCAATCGTCAGGCGGATTACACAGAGTTTCCGACCTCGTGCCATGGTAGCGCTCGGCGACGAAATCATAAAAGGAACCGTTGACGTTCCGTAGGGCCGCGCCACCCTCGGTACCATGGAAGCTCGCGCTTATGACGGCATCGCATCCTGCATGCAAACGCCAGGAGCAGGCCAATCGAAGAACGGCACCCATCGCAAGTTCAATCGTCCCGACCGCAAAATCCTCGACCTCCGTTTCATCCTTGCGAAGTGGCAGTCCTTGGCGGAACAACCTGCCTTCGACTTTCGTGACGCTTGGAAAATCCAAGGTCCAAAGCCCAAGATCGGCCAGGTGGACCCCAAGATCCATCAGGCAACCGCCGCCAGAGAGCGACCTGTCGTAGAACCATCCCTTGTCCGGTCCGTAGGCATTGTGAAATACCAAGTCGGCGGCGAAGACGCTGCCCAGCTCTCCGGCCCGGATGATGTCGCGAATGCGGCGCATGCCGGCTGTGTGGCGATAAGATAAATCGACGTCCAGCAACCGGTCGGCCGCTCGTGCAGCTGCAATGACTGCCGCCACTTCGTCTTTCGAGCGGCCGAGCGGCTTCTGGCAAAAGACCGCGATGCCGCGACTGAGGGCTTCGATCGCTTGCTCTGCATGCAAGGCACTTGGGGTTGCAATGACCATTCCGTCGAGGCCATGCTGCAGCAAAGCGTTGCAAGAAGGAACGACCTCGGCCGATTTAGCCAGCTTGCGTGCTTCCTCCGCCATCTCCGCCGATGGGTCGCAAATTGCGACGGCATCGACCAGGCCAGTTTCCAGAAGCGACTTCATGCGGAGACGGCCGATCCAGCCGACGCCCAGAAATCCCAGACGCGTCGGGCGGGTATCGCCGCGAAGCCTTTCGGCCTTTGAAATCTTATTCACGCGTACATCACCAATGCCTTGAGAAATCCATGGGGCCGGTCGCGCGTCATATCGAGCGCCTCGCCCAGCCGCTCCAGCGGAAAGTGGTGCGTATAAAGAACTGAGGGGTCAAACAGCCCCTCCTGAACCGCTTTAACGGCATCGCGGATCCCTTGCACGTAAACGGCCGGGTCGCGCTCATGAGCATTGATGACGTCAAGTCCCCGCCAGTTCCAAAGCTGCATGTTGATCTGCCGCGGGCCGTCCTGATGATAGCCGGCAACAATGAGCCTTCCGCGTTCTTTCGTGAGTTCGCCGGCGAGATCGAGCGGCCATTGCTTGCCGACGGCCTCGATAACGCAGTCGCAGAAGCGGCCGCCGGTAAGCGCCTTGACCTCCTCGATGATTCGCCAATGATCATCGATGGGGATAGTTTCTGACGCACCCATGCGCTTTGCCAGGTCCAGCGAGAATTGCCGGCGGGACATGGCGATCACGCGCGCCCCGGCCAAGACTGCGAGCTGCGTCAGCAGTGCACCCAGGAAGCCGATCCCGACGATCGCGACGGTCTGGCCGGCTCCGATGAGGCTGCGTTTAAAGATGTTCATCGCGCAGCCAAGCGGTTCCCCCGGAAAGGGCTGACCAGCCAGTTGGTCCGGCAGCCGCACCACGGCATTTTTATCGGCGAGGTCGTGGGTCGCATAGCCGTGATAGCTGAGCGCGGCGACACGATCCCCGACGAAAAGATCTTCGACATCCGCCCCGACCGCGTCGATGATGCCCCAACCTTCGTGTCCCAGGCCGCCGGGTTCTGTCGGAAACGTCATCCATTCGGGTCCGGCCCATGGTGTGAGGTTCGAAGCGCAGACACCGCAGCCTTCGAGCGCTATGCGCACCTGACCAGACGCCGGTTCGGGAAGCGGCAGGGTGTCCACTCTCATCTGGCCGGCAGCAGTAACCACCGCAGCCTTCATCCGCGAGGGTTGCGCCGATGTCACGATGTTCATGGACAATCCTCCTCGAGCAACACCTATTGCGGCTTTGCGGCAATTCAACCGGCACTCAATTGTACACCGCTTTGTATCCTGACCCGCTGGGCAATAAGATAATCCCTCAGTTTGGCAGAAACCGGCGTCGCAACCTGTTGCGGCCAAGGCGGGACGATACGTCCCGTGCTTGTCTTGCCGGCAAACGGCCCCAAGTCTTGTTTGTGACGATCGGTCTGTCTCCCGACTGATCGTGCTTTCCCATCGAGAACTTCCACCGGGATAACAGGTTCCACGGTCACCGACATCGAGTTCAAAGATGTCATTGATGATGTCATTGAAAAAGATGTCCTCGATGAAGGAACAAAGCTTAGGGCGTGATGTTCGGCCGGGGAATGTCGTCTCTTTCACACCCTAGGATGAGCCATGCGACGAGTTCTTGTCACGGGAGGCTGCGGATTTATAGGCCGCCATGTCATAGAAGAATTGCTCAGCAACTCTTATGATGTTCGCGCGCTGGACGCGCTGATTGACCAGGTTCACGCCGACGCCGAGCTAGCCATTCCCAAGCAGGTCGAACTGGTACGCGCCGATATTCGCGACAAGGCTAAAGTCCGCGAGGCGCTGGAGGATGTCGATGGCGTCATCCATCTGGCTGCGGAGGTAGGCGTCGGCCAATCGATGTATGAAATTGCCCGCTATGTCGGCAGCAACGATTTTGGTACCGCGGTCCTTCTCGAGGCCATGATCGGTCTGCCCGTCAAGCGCATTGTCGTCGCCTCCTCGATGAGCGTCTATGGCGAAGGCTCGTATGTCACGCTGGATGGTGACCGCCTTGGCTTCATCCGCCGCAATGGCGCGCAGATCAAGGCCGGAAAATGGGAGCCGGTTGGACCAAACGGCGAAACACTGACGCCGGTCGCGACCGATGAGGAAAAGCCAGCGGACCTTGCCTCCATCTACGCCCTGACGAAATTCGCTCAGGAGCGTCAGGTGCTGATCTTCGGCGAAGCCTACGGCGTCGAAGCGGTGGCGCTTCGCCTTTTCAACGTCTTCGGTGCCGGGCAGGCGCTTTCAAATCCCTATACCGGAGTCCTGGCCAATTTCGCCTCGAGACTGGCCAACCGGCAGCCGCCAATGATCTTCGAAGACGGACGGCAGGGTCGCGATTTCGTGCATGTACGCGACGTGGCTCGCAGTTTCCGCCTCGCACTGGAACAGCCCCGTGCGACTGGTCATGTCATCAACATCGGCAGCGGCCAAGCCTACACGATCACCGAAGTCGCCACGTTCCTGGCAGAGGCCATGGGCCTGCCCGAGATAGTCCCGGAAATCCTGGGTAAGGCACGCTCAGGCGATATTCGCAACTGCTTTGCCGATATTTCGAAGGCACGTGAGCTGCTGGGATTCGAGCCACAACACCGGCTCGAGAACTCGCTCGGCCCCTTTGCCGAATGGGTCCGAAGCAGCGGTGCGATTGACCGCAGTGCCGAGATGAAACGGCAACTCGAAGAGCGGGGACTGGTGTCATGAACCCGCATACTCCAGAGCAGGTCAACCAGCTTGCCGCCCCGTCGGTGGCAGGCAACGCCGCGCCGATCCTCGTCGTCGGTGGCTGCGGCTTCATCGGCTGCAACATTGCCGACAGCTATCTGAACGACGGCGAGGACGTCATCCTGCTCGACAATCTGAGCCGACCGGGTGTCGACCAGAACCTGCAGTGGCTTAAAGATCACCACGGGGATCGCGTCCATCCCGTGCTTGCGGATGTTCGCGATTTGCGCAGCATCGAAGCGGCATTCGCGGATGCCAAATGTGTATTCCATTTCGCTGCACAGACGGCGGTCACTACGAGCCTCGCTCACCCGATCGACGACTTCGAGACCAATGCCCGCGGAACACTCAACGTACTGGAGGCCGTCCGCAAGGCCGGTCGCAACGCTCCAGTCATCTTCGCCAGCACCAACAAGGTCTATGGCAGCCTCGAAGGCATGCCGATAATCGAGCTGAACGACCGCTATATCCCCGCTGACGAGGAACTTCGCGCGTACGGCGTGAGCGAAGAACGCAACCTCGATTTCTGCACGCCTTACGGC
>NZ_JBNDHS010000152.1:0-9342 GCF_056755095.1 Rhizobium sp. SVR5-9E
GTCTCGAACTGCAGCTTCGCCAGTTTGGCGTAGATCCCGCCATGACGGATCAGGCTCTGATGAGCGCCCTCTTCGACGACGCGGCCCTCGTCCATGACCAGGATGCGATCTGCCTTCAAGACGGTCGCGAGGCGATGGGCGATGACGAGCGTCGTGCGACCCATCATTAGGCCGTCGAGCGCTTTCTGCACCAGTGTTTCGCTCTCCGCGTCGAGAGCGGATGTGGCTTCGTCGAGCAGCAGGATAGGCGCATTCTTCAGGATCGCCCGGGCGATTGCGATGCGCTGGCGCTGGCCGCCGGAAAGGGTAATGCCGCGCTCGCCGACCTCGGTGTCATAGCCCTTGTCCAACTTCGCGATGAACTCGTCCGCCTGAGCCGCGACGGCGGCAGCACGCACCTCCTCGCGCGTCGCGCCGGGACGGCCGAAGGCGATGTTGTCGTGGATCGAGGCAGCGAAGATGGTGACGTCCTGCGGAACGATTGCCATGCGCGCGCGCAGATCGGCCGGTGTTACTTCGCGTGCATCCAGACCATCGATCGCGACGCTCCCCTGTTGTGGATCATAGAAACGCAGCAGCAGCGAGAAGACGGTGCTCTTGCCGGCGCCCGACGAGCCGACGATGGCGACAGTTTCGCCCGGCGTGACGCTGAAGCTCAGCCCCCGCAACGCCGATTTGCCGGGACGCGACGGATAGGCGAAATGGACGTTCGAGAATTCGACGCGCCCCAGGGCCGGAGCGGGCAGCGTCTCGGGCTCTTCCGGTGCTCTGATCGGCGAGACTTCGTCCAGCAGTTCATTCAGCCGCTCGGCGGCGCCTGCCGCCTGCGAGAGTTCTCCCCAAACTTCAGACAGGGCACCGAGAGAGCCTGCGGCGATGACCGAATAGAGCAGAAACTGGCCGAGCGTGCCCGCCGAAAGCGTTCCGGTCAGAACATTATGGGCGCCGACCCAAAGAACGGCAACGACACTGCCGAAGACCAGCGTGATCGCAATGCCCGTCAGGAGCGCCCGGGAGCGGGTTGCCGAGCGTGCGGCGCTATAGGCCGCCTCGACGGCAGCACCATAGCGGCTTGCGGCAGCATCCTCGCCATTGAAGGCCTGCACGGTGCGGGTCGCGGCGATCGCTTCGTTGGCGAAGGCGGAAGCCTTGGCGAGCGTATCCTGAGCGGTGCGAGAGCGCTTGCGCACCGAACGCCCGAAGGCGACGAGCGGAAAGACGATCAACGGGATTGCGCCGAGCGCCAGGCTGGCAAGCTTCGGCGAGGTTACGATCATCATGCCCATCGCGCCAAGACAGAGGATGAGGTTACGTAGCGCCACCGAGGCGGTCGCACCGACGGCCGATTTGATCTGTGTCGTATCGGCGGTCAGGCGCGAAACGATCTCACCCGACTGGTTGATGTCGAAAAAGGATGGCGACAGGCGGGTCACGTGCGCGAAGACATCACGGCGGAGATTCGAGACGATACGTTCGCCGAGCGTGATGACGAAGTAATAGCGAAGGGCGCTTGCAGCCGCGAGCACCACAGCCATCACCGTCAACATTGCGAAGTAACTGTTGATGAAGTTGCCGTCAGCCTGTGTGAAGCCGTGGTCGATCATGCGGCGTACGGCAAGTGGAAGGGCGAGCGACGTAACGGCGGCAACAACGAGTGCAACCAGGGCGCCTGCGACCATGCCGCGGTAGCGCATCATATAAGGCGCGAGCCTTCCTAGGGGCTTGAGGGAACGCGACTTCTTTTCCGCGGCCTGGACTGCGTCTGTCAATTCATCTCCAATCGCCCAATACCGCGGGTCGGCGGCTTGTTGGCCCTTGTTATCCGGATGGCCTTCATGTATAGGCAGCGCATCCGAATGGGAAGCCGTAGCCTTCGCGACTGCGGCTTCATTTATTCAATCGGTTCTCTTGCCGCAATGACATGCGTCAAATTGGACCCTGGCATCGCAGGAAGATTGTTATGAAGGCAGATATTCATCCCGAATACCACGTCATCAAGGTAGTGATGACCGATGGCACCGAATACGAAACCCGCTCGACCTGGGGTTCGGAAGGCGCTGTCATGAACCTCGAAATCGATTCCAAGTCCCACCCGGCCTGGACCGGTGGCAACCAGCAGCTCATGGACCGCGGCGGCCGCGTTTCCAAGTTCAACAAGCGCTTCGGCGGCCTCGGCCTCTAATCGCTTCCGCGGTACGGAATTTGAAAAAGAGCCCGGCTTTTGCCGGGCTTTTTGTTTGCCGTTGTCCTGGAGAGTAGCGGGAAGACGAAAATGCAAAAGCCGGCCGCGTCGCCACGGCCGGCTTTTCAATGTTCTCGCTTACAACTCAGTTGTTGCCAAAAGCGGTTTGCAACAAATGCAGCTGCGCCTGGACGCTGTTTTGATTGTCGGGAACGATCGGCGCTTCCGACGGGCGATAGATTTCCCGGTCGAGAAGGGCGACGCGGTTCTGGAGGCGCAATGAGCGTTCGACAAGATCACGGAAAGCTTCCGGCAGGTCATTCCAGCCGGGAGCGTTGCGGTCCACGTTGAAGCCGTCGAGGCGAACTTTGCTCTTTTCGGCAAGCACCTGATCCCGGGACATCTCGCCGTTGTTGACGGCCCGCTGCAGGAGCAGCCACGACGCCATCTGCATGAGGCGGGTCGTCAGGCGCATCGACTCGGCGGCGTAGAGAACGGAAGCCATGCGTGGCAGAACCTTGGATGCAGCGCGTCCCGTACCGTCGAGGTAGGCAGCCGTTTCCTCGACGAGCGACATGCCTTCCGCATACAACGTCTTAAACTGTGAGGATGCGGCGGCGCGGCCCGCAAAACTGATCGTATTCAAACCAATTTCCGACATTCAAATGGTTCCTGTTGCACGCATCTACATATGTTCAGGTAACGTCAGTCTGAAACGAAAGTTTCAAAGACCGGTCTTTGTGTCTTGAAGATGGTATCTTTAGCCTAAATGCGCAAGGCGTTTCTTAAGAAAGGGTTAACTTCCACAGTTTCGTGGTGAACGAGCGCCGGCACAAAAAGAAGAGCCGCAAAAGCGGCTCTCAAGGTAAAACAGGGAGAAAAATCAGACCAATTCACCGCGTGGAAAACTGTCTGAGATCCAGACGAGATCTGGATGAGAACAGTAATATCTCATAAAGCTTAATATTACGTTAAGACTGTTTCCTATTAGGACTTGCGCAACAGTTTTTCGCCTGTCCTGCAGCCTCGTGCCAGCTCTAGGAACGAAAGAGCTTTTCGGCGGCCGCGCGATCTGAAGCCTTTCTCGCCGCCTCATCCTCGATGCGGCCAATCTCCGCCTTCAGCAATTCCACACGCGCCTTCAATTCATCCACGGAAAGCATGGAAAGATCGGTTCCGATTTCGTGAGCCACTTTCTTTTGTGGCCGGTCGTCGTCGATGAAGCTCATGGGCAATCCTCCGTTCGGTTCTCAGCCGTACTTTACCTCAGGATCGCCGCTTTCGGGAGGCGTAGGCGATGTGCGCTCGGCAAGCGACATGCCTTCGGGCGTCAGCATCGGGGAGGTGCCGGTCGGGATTGTCGTGTAGGCCTCTCGCTCGCCGACGGGCACTGCAGCGCGAATACGGCTACGGATGATTGCGTAAGCGGTGATCAAAACATGCGCGAGAGCGGTGACAAGGAAGAGTGCATGCGGGCTGACTATCGACATCACCGGCCCGCCGATCGTCGGGCCGATCACCGTGCCGATGCCGTAGAGCAGCAGAAGCCCGCCGGAAACCTTCACAAAGTCCTCGGACGAAGCGAAGTCGTTCGCATGCGCGACAGCAACCGGATAGAGGGTGTTGGCGACCGCGCCATAGAGGATCACAAGGCCGATAAGAAAGGCTGGCGACGAGGGATGCAGCACGACGATCAGAAGGCCGGCAAGCGCGGCGACCGCCGACATGGCTGCCAGGACGTAGCGGCGGTCAATGCGATCGGAAAGGCGGCCGGCTGGAAGCTGCATCAGCGCACCGGCGAAAATGGTGGAACTCATCATCACGGCGATGCTGGTGTCCGACAATCCCGCACCGGCGCCGAAGACCGCGCCGAGCGTGCCGTAGGCGCCGTTGGCGATGCCTACCAGCAGGATGCCGAGGCACGAAACCGGCGAATTGCGGTAAAGAGCAGGCAGGTCAAGCTTCACGGCCTTCAGCGGCTGCGGGGAGGCGGCGGTCGAGAGCGTGGTAGGCAGCATGGCGATGCAATAGAAGATGCCGCAGACCATGAAGAGCACTGGCGTGCGTACGTCTTGGAGCGGGATCATCATCTGCCCGGCGACCACACCCAAAAGCGTGATGCCGATATAGAGCGAAAAGATCGCGCCCCGGCTCTCGTTTGTTGCGCGCTCATTCAGCCAGCTTTCGATGATCATCGAGGTGCCGGCTGTCGAGAAGCCCGTGACGGCGCGCAGCACCACCCACCAGATTGGATCAATGATGATGCCGCTCACGAGCGCAATGATGGCGATGATCGAGATGAAGCCCGAGAAGGCGCGTACATGGCCGACACGCCGCACCATTTTAGGGGCCACGAGGCAGCCGACGACGAAGCCCGTCGCCCAGGATGTCCCGAGCAGGCCGAGCGTGGTCGTATGATAACCCTCGAGATTACCGCGGACGGGAAGCAGGATGCCCTGAAGGCCGTTGCCCATGAAGAGGAAAAGCGTTCCGAAAAGCAGTGCAGCGACGGACAGCAGATTTCTTTTCATTTCCACTCTCGGCGAGTTCGACTTTAAAAATGCATAGGACGAGGCTGTTCCCCGCCCTGTCCCAATAATGTTGATTGTGCCCCGGAATGCCGTTACGGCATGAAGAAATGTTGTGTTCGCGCGGAATAATGTCCGTCCTGTGACATTCTGATAATATTGGAAAATAATGCCATGACGAAGCTGCTGGCGCTTTTGCTCATCCTTGCCATGGTCGTACAGGTCATCAAGCCGCTCGGGTTTCCCGGTTTGCGACGGCGGATGGACTTTTGGAAGATCGCGTTGATTGCCTTCGCGATATGGGCGGTCGCGCTTCTCGGACGCGAACTGATCGCCTAGACAGTGATCTCACCCAGCATTACTGGCACGCACTCGCCGGAAATCGAGACGTCCGTCACCATGCCGTCCTTCTTGACGACGTCGACTTCGATGATGCTGCGGCGCCCCATTTCGACACCCTGCTCGATCGTCACACGCTGGTTGATGGTCTGCTCCGGTGCGAGCGAGACGAGATAAGCAGCAAGCGCCGCGGAAGCGCTGCCGGTCGCCGGATCTTCCGGAACGTTGTCGAGCGGGGCGAACATGCGGGCACGGATATTCCAGGGTTTCTCCGGCGCGCGGACATAAACGAACAGGGAGAAATCGTGGTTGCCTTCGGCGGTCGGACCGGCGGCCTCCTGGAAATGCGCGAGGTTCGGCCTCGCTGCGCCGAGCGTCTCCAACCCATCGAGTTCAGCGACGGCGAAGCTGAGACCGACTGAGGCGAAAATCGGGCGATGCTTCGATTTGACGATCTTGCCGCTATTGATGCCGATGCACCGGGTGATCGTTTCTTCGGACACATCAGGCCCGATATGCAGCGATTTGGGCGCACGGATCGTGGCAGAGGTGACCCGGCCTTCGGTGCGGCGGAGCGTCACTTCGACCAACCCGGCCTTCTCCTCGAAACGCAACGTGTCTCCGATCGGCTTGCCGAAGACTTCACTCTGCTGGCCGAGGACGTAGGCCGTTCCCACATTCGGGTGACCGGCGAAAGGCACCTCCATGGTCGGCGTGAAGATGCGGACATTCGCCGTGTTGGCAGAATCCCTGGGCGGAAGGACGAAGGTTATTTCGGAATATTTGAACTCCGCCGCGATCTTCTGCATCGTCTCGGAACCGAGTTGCTCCGCACCCATCACGACTGCGAGCGGATTGCCCTCGAAACGGTTGGCGGTGAAAACGTCGACGGTCGTAAACGAAAGGATACTCATCGCGGCTCCCCAGTCTGAGGCCGCGATCATGGGCGAGGGCTTTTGATCGTCAAAGCGCAATCTTGTCGCCGTGACAATGGAAAAGCCCGGCACATGCGCGCCGGGCTCCCGCATCAGGTTTCACATCGTCTCAAGCGGCCTGTTCGAGTTCCCGCTTCCAGGTGCCCTTGGCGGCAAGTCTGTTCATTTCAGCGCGGTGGTTGAAGGCACGCTGGCCGGCGGCGACGTTCTCGGGCTTTCCGCCCCAAGCCTTCAATGCCGTGTCCTGCAGGGCGCGGCCATAAGAGAAGGTAAGCTTCCAGGGCAGTTCGAACGCGGCATTCATCGCCGAGAGGTGAGCTGTCGCTTCTTCGGCGGTCTGACCGCCGGAGAGGAAGGCAATGCCGGCTACTGCGGACGGAACAGTGCGCTTCAACACCTGAACGGTGCGTTCGGCCACTTCCGCGACAGATGCCTTGCGGGCGTTCTTGCCGTCGATGACCATGTTCGGCTTCAGGATCATGCCCTCGAGGCTGACGCGCGCGTCGGCGAGTTCCTCAAAAACGGTGCGCAGCGTCCATTCGGTGACCTCGGCGCAGCGGTCGATATTGTGGTCGCCCGGCTTGCCGTCCATCAGGCATTCCGGCTCAACGATCGGCACGATCCCCGCTTGCTGGCAGAGCGCGGCATAGCGGGCGAGCGCGTGGGCGTTCGCCTTCATGGAACCCCAGGTCGGGAGCGAGGATGAGATGGCGATCACGCCACGCCACTTGGCGAAGCGGGCGCCTGCCTCGTAGTATTTGGACAGACGCTCGGCGAGACCGTCCAGGCCCTCCGTGACCGTTTCGCCCGGAAAGTTTGCCATCGGCTTGGCGCCGGTATCGACCTTGATGCCGGGAATGCTGCCCGCAGCCTTGATGATGTCGACGAAGGAGGTGCCATCAGCCGCCTTCTGAAAGAGCGTCTCTTCGTAGAGAATCACACCCGAGATGCAATTCTTCATCGCCTCTTCTGAGCGGAAGAGCATCTCGCGGTAGTCGCGCCGGCTTGTTTCTGTCGACTCCAGACCGATCGTATCGAAGCGCTTTCCAATCGTGCCGGTCGATTCATCAGCGGCGAGCAGCCCCCGGCCATCCGCTACCATCTTCGCTGCAATGTCTTCCAAGCGTTCGCTCATTTCACGTTCTCCACTACAAGAAAAATCGGCAACCAATGAATATAGGTCGGCGATAACAGAAGTTTATAGGAAGGAAAATGGAGTGCTAAGTCATTGAAACGATTGAAATCATTTCAATCGTTTGAAAGTTCGTAAGTTTTTTCTTCACGTAAACGAAGACCGCGGAGGCAACCCCCCGGTCTATCAACATGCTAGATTGTCAGCTCAGCCGGCTGATCATTTACCGCTAAGAACGGCAACACCCGGAAGGACCTTGCCTTCCATCCATTCGAGGAAGGCACCCCCTGCGGTCGAGACATAGCTGAAGTTATCGGCGACACCCGCATGGTTCAGGGCCGAAACCGTATCGCCGCCGCCTGCGACGGAGGTGAGTTTGCCGGCCTTGGTGCGTTCAGCAGCATATTTGGCCGCCGCCACCGTTGCCCTGTCGAAGGGTTCGATTTCGAAGGCGCCGAGCGGGCCGTTCCACACAAGCGTCTGCGCGCGCTCGATCCATGCCTTGACGGCTTCGATAGACTTCGGGCCGACGTCGAGGACCATGGCGTCCTCGGGAATGGCTCCGATATCGACGGTCTCGTTGGCCGCGCCCGCCTTGAATTCGCGCGCGATGATGCCATCTTCCGGCAGGATGATGGCGCAGCCGGCGGAAGCGGCTTCGATCATGATCTGCTTTGCGGTGTCGGCGAGGTCATGTTCACAGAGCGACTTTCCGACATTGGTGCCGCGGGCAGCGAGAAAGGTATTGGCCATGCCGCCGCCGATCACCAGAGCGTCGACCTTCTTCACCAGGTTCATGAGCAGATCGATCTTGGTGGACACCTTGGCGCCGCCGACGATGGCGACGACCGGGCGAACCGGATTGCCGAGGCCCTTTTCGAGCGCCTCGAGCTCCTGCTGCATCGTGCGGCCGGCATAGGCAGGCAGCCGATGGGCAAGCCCTTCGGTGGAAGAATGGGCGCGATGTGCGGCGGAAAAGGCATCATTCACATAGATATCGCCACTGGCGGCAAGGGCTTTTGTGAACTCCGGATCGTTCTTTTCCTCACCCTTATGGAAGCGGGTGTTTTCAAGAAGCAGGATATCGCCATCCCTCATCTTGGCGACGGCCGAAGCGGCAGCTTCGCCGACGCAGTCTGAGGCGGTCGCGACCGGCTTGCCAAGCACGCGCGAAACGTCCGGCGCGATCAGCGAGAGCGAGAGGTCCGGCGAGGAGCCGTCCTTGGGGCGGCCAAAATGCGCAAGCAGAATGACCTTGGCGCCCTTCCGCGACAATTCGAGGATCGTCGGCGCAACGCGTTCGATGCGTGTCGTGTCGGTCACCTTGCCGTCTTTCACTGGAACGTTGAGGTCCACGCGGACGAGAACACGCTTTCCAGCGATGTCGTTGAGGTCGTCAAGGGTCTTGAAAGCTGGCATTGGACTATCCGTTCGTTAGTGCCTTGGGAAGGTGGCCGACCATAGCAAGGATGCCTCAGGACGCAAGGCGCTCAGCCATGGTTTTGACGCGCGGTTTCGTCACGATCCGACGCGCCCGATGCATGTGCGGCTTCCGCCGCTTCGGCGGCATTGCGGCCCTTGAGGCGGTCTCGCACGCGTTGGATGATATCGCGCAAATTGATGAAGATCGGCAGCGTGATTGCGGGCTCGACAGCCTCGAGAGACATGCCGACGGAGGTGACGTGATCCTGGTCGTCCAGGTCGCGGACGATCAGGATGATAGACCCGAGACGGACGCGATCGGCATACTCCGCCTTGCCGCCCAAACGCTGCTTCATCAGTTCGGCGATCGTCAGGCCTTTCTCGGATTCGTTCAGCAACCCCGGACCATAAGCGGCGTCAAGATCGGCAGCAGGTCGTGACGGTGACAGCGCGAAGGCGCCAAAAAAATCCGCATCGTCCGCGTCCACCGGCGCGCGACTGGCGAAGAGCCGGTCGAGCAGGCGCGAATAGCTTGGCGCGATGAAGAGATAGACCAGATCGTTTTCGCGCAGCCGGCCGGCATATTGATAGCGCATCGACTTGCCGTCGCGGATGACGAGCGAAGGAGTTGCCCAGCGCGGAATGCGCTCGCCGCGAAGGACCGGACTGTCCTTTATGACACGATAGGACAGCAGTTCATGGTTGGCCGCGCCTGGCAGATCGATCTCGACCTTGTCGACCGCGCCCATGCGTGGCGGAACGATGAGGCCGAGTTTCTTGGCCACCGGCTTGATGGTCCATCCC
>NZ_JBNDHS010000153.1:0-9285 GCF_056755095.1 Rhizobium sp. SVR5-9E
CGCCGCTTACAACCGCGCCTCCACAAACAACAACTGGCGCCTTCCGGACGGCTACGGCACGCTGATCGCTTCTGCCATGCCAGCAGGAATCCAGGTGCATCCCGGCACCTCCGTTGAACGGCTGAGCCTGGCCGGGCACCACGTCGACGTTCATACGCCGAAAGGCACGCTTCGCCCGCGCGCTGTTATCCTGACGGTCTCAACCAACGTGCTCGCGGGAAGCTCGATTACTCTGCCGCCGGAACTCGCCCCCTGGCGGGAGGCGGCCGCCCGCCTGCCCCTCGGCAACAATGAAAAGCTGTTCCTCGAGATCGTCGGAAACAACCCGTTCGAGCCGGAAAGCCACGTTATCGGCAATCCCCGCAATCCGGAAACCGGCACCTACTACATCCGCCCATTGGGCAGACCGGTGATCGAGTGCTTCCTCGGCGGGGCAGGCGCAAGAGCGGCGGCGGCACGCGGGGCGGATGCCGCCTTCGCGCGGGCTGTGGATGAGCTTGCCGCGCTTTTCGGTTCGTCGGTCCGGCCATTGCTTCGCCCCCTCGCCTCCTCCTCCTGGTCAGACACGCCTTCCATCGGAGGCGGCTATAGCCATGCCCTGCCCGGGTATGCGGAGTCTCGTCTAGCCCTTGGCCGTCCATTCGACAACCGCGTCTTCTTCGCGGGGGAAGCGACAATCCCCAGTGACTTTTCGACGGCTCATGGAGCCTATCAGAGCGGCATCAGGGCGGCGGAAGAGGTTCTCGCTTCGCTCGAAGCAAGTCCTCGATGATCTCTCGGCCGGGCTGAGCGTTCTAGCCTTTTTCTCCCGGTGGCCGGTACGCGATCGACGATGCCTTTTGCATGGCGGCGAGCGTCTCTTCAACGGTCAGCAAGGTAGTCGTTTGAAAGGAGCTCACCGCTCCGCCGGCGCTGATGGCGATCGCCGTGGCTGCCATCGAGACGTTATCCGGAGCTTCCCACAAGTTGTATCCGTCGTGGTCGCCAAGGGCATACCAGAGGCCGTGCAACTTTCCGCCGACCGCCTCGATATACTGCTTGGCTGCCACTCGGCGGTCCTCGGGGTTCTTCATGAGCTTCGCCCATGTCGCTGGCGTATAACTGAACCGGGTCAGGTATAAAGGCATCGGCTTTTCCTCCTCGCATTCATCCCGCCGGCGGTCAAAAGAGTGCCGGATCAGACGCCCCCGAGTATGTCCTTCGCCCGTCTGCGCGGCAAGAACCGTGCGGACGCAGGCGCAGTCACCCATTGGTGACATCAGCGTAATACCCCCGACATAAATGCCAGTCATATAGCGCCTGCACAATTCAAGGGGCATTGCCGCCCCCCGCCCCATACTTCCTGTGATAATCGGAGCATACCAATGACCTCTCTGCCTATCGTTGGCGCAGCCATGACCATCAACGATCTCGAAATTCACCGCGATTGGCTCTTCGAAAGGCAGCGCGATCTTGAACTGCAGAGCTTTGTGGATGCGACAACGCTCAACGGCGACTGGACGCCCCTTGCCACTCGCGCCAAGAGATTGCTGGACGGCTATCAGGGCCGTCTTGGCATCCATGGTCCGTTCTGGGGTTTCGTCATCGCCTCGCAGGATCCGGATATTCGCGCCGTCGTCGCCAAGCGACTGAAGCAGGGCCTCGATGTCTGCGGCGCCCTCGGCGCCACGCAGATGGTCGTCCACAGCCCTTACACGACCTGGTCCTACAATAATCTCGACAGCAATGCCGGCGAGCGCGAGCGCATCGTCGAGCATTGCCACCAGACGTTGAGTGAAGCCGTCAAGCAGGCTGAAGACATCGGCTGCACGATGGTCATCGAAAACATCGAGGACATCGATCCGAACATTCGCGTGGCGCTCGCCGACAGCTTCAACTCCCCGGCCGTCGCAGTCTCGATCGACACGGGTCACGCCCACTACGCGCACAGCTCGACCGGTGCTCCGCCGGTGGATTACTACGTCATCGCCGCCGGCAACCGCCTGCAGCACGTCCACCTGCAGGACGCCGACGGCTATGCCGACCGGCATTGGAGCCTCGGCGAAGGCAGCATCCACTGGCGCTCGATCTTCTCGGCTCTCTCGAAGCTCGAAAGCAATCCCCGCCTGATCATCGAGATCAAGGATAAGTCCAAGATCCCGGCGTCGGCCGCCTACCTCGCCTCGCTCGGCATCGCCGAATAAGACCAGATGAACAAATCCGGCTCTCCACTGGTGCTGACGAACATCGTTCGAAAGCGAAACACGCGAAGAGCCGGATTTTCGATTTCAGTGCATCTTGCGTTTCCCAGATTCTTCGCTTTATGTTCGCCGCGTTCTCAGGGCGGGGTGCAATTCCCCACCGGCGGTATCGGGATTTTATCCCGGAGCCCGCGAGCGCCTCCAGCATCTGGAGGGTCAGCAGATCCGGTGAGAGGCCGGAGCCGACGGTATAGTCCGGATGGAAGAGAGCATGCAGGCGGGACCTTTCGCAGGAAGGGCCTCTCGTGCTTGTTCGCCCAAGGGATATTCGGGCCGCTCCCAGCGGCCTTAACCGCCGGCCCAACCGGCAGACCCTTGAAAGGCAGAAAACATGACTATCGCAACCAAACCCAACCAGAACCGGATCGCCGTCGTCCGTGCCCGCTGGCACGCCGATATCGTCGACCAATGCGTCACGTCCTTCGTCGAAGCGTGGCAGGCTCAAGGTGGAGCGAGCACCGAAGTCGATATCATCGACGTTCCCGGTGCGCTGGAAATTCCGCTTCATGCCCAGATGCTTGCCAGGACCGGAAATTACGCGGCGATCGTCGGCTGTGCATTCGTCGTCGACGGCGGCATCTACCGCCATGATTTCGTGGCAGCGACCGTACTCGACGCGATGATGCGGGTTCAGCTCGATACGAACGTGCCGATCCTCTCGGCGGTGCTCACGCCCCATAATTTCCAGGAGTCGGAAGCGCACATTCGCTTCTTCAAGGATCATTTCGTCATCAAGGGACAAGAGGCAGCAAATGCCTGCAAGGCTATCCTTGCAGCTCGGGCAAGCCTTGCCCTCGCTCAGGTATAGGACAGACCCGCGCCTGCGCGCCGGCCGAAAGCGTCGGCGCGCAGTACCGCGCGACCGAAATAATGCTCTCACACGGCACGCAACAAAGTATCTGGATTGTTGTTATTTTGTTATCATTCGTTGTTAGTTATTTCCACGCGTGATATGTGAGACTGCCTTGTACGAAGCGGACCACAAGTGCTCGCGTGCGACGCTGAGCCGGTCATTTATATGCGTTGAAGCCATGGTAACGCTTTGGTCTCAATCGTTCCTCGCTAAAATGACGATTTACGCAGTATCTTGAACCCAGCTAAGGTTGCTCAGAAGGAGAGCTTGATGGCACGCATTACGTTGAGACAGTTGCTCGATCACGCCGCAGAACAAGGCTACGGAGTGCCCGCATTCAATATCAACAATATGGAACAGGCCCTCGCCATCATGGAGGCGGCCAACGCCGTCGATGCGCCGGTGATCATGCAAGCTTCGCGCGGCGCCAGAGCTTATGCCAACGACATCATGCTGAAGCACATGATGGATGCGGTCGTCGAAATCTATCCCCACATCCCTGTCTGCGTGCACCTCGATCACGGCAACGAAGCGTCCAGCTGCATGACAGCCATTCAGGCCGGTTTTACATCGGTGATGATGGACGGCTCCCTCAAGGCGGACGCCAAGACACCGGCCGATTGGGACTACAATGTCGGCGTCACCAGGAAGGTCGCCGAGATGGCCCATCTCGGCGGCGTCTCGGTGGAAGGAGAACTCGGCGTTTTGGGTTCACTGGAAACCGGCATGGGCGAAGCCGAGGACGGGCATGGAGCCGAAGGCAAGCTCTCGCATGATCAGCTTCTGACCAATCCCGACGAAGCGGTCAAATTCGTCCGCGAGACCAAGGTCGACGCGCTGGCGATTGCCATGGGCACCTCGCATGGCGCTTACAAGTTTAGCCGCAAGCCTGACGGCTCGGTTCTGGCGATGAACATCATCGAGCAGATTCACCAGAAGCTGCCGAATACGCATCTGGTGATGCACGGCTCGTCATCGGTACCGCTCGAGCTGCAGGAAATCATCAACAAGTACGGCGGCCAGATGAAGCCGACATGGGGCGTGCCGGTCGAGGAAATTCAGCGCGGCATCAAGAATGGCGTCCGCAAGATCAACATCGATACCGATGGCCGAATGGCGATGACCGGCCAGATCCGGCGCGTCCTGCAGGAAGACCCCAGCGAATTCGATCCGCGCAAATATCTCAAGCCTGCAATGGCGGCGCTGACGAAGCTCTGCAAGGAACGGTTTGAGCAGTTTGGAACGGCCGGCAAGGCTTCGGACATCCGGCCGCTTCCGCTCTCGGAAATGGCAAAGCGCTATAAGTCCGGGGCGCTGGACCCGACTTTTTCTTGATAGCGAAACGTCAGCGGGCGCTCGCACGCCCGCTGACGTTTTTGCCTGCGGTTTCCTGCAGGCTCTGCCCGTGAAGGGTCTTCAGCGACGTCACAACGTCGTCGATTTCCACGGCGAGCCGCTCATCCGTCCATCCAAGAGCCGCCGCGGCAATCCTGCCGATCTCACGCAGCCCTTCCATCGTCAGCGTTCCCTCGATCGCAAGCGTGGTGCGCCTGAGCACGATGTCGGACAAATGCACGACGATCTCCTGCCGCGCGATCCAATCGATTTCCAGGAAGCTGTAGTGGACAGCACCGGAAAGGCGTTCGGCGTCGGCATAGGCTGACGTATGTTCAAGGATCGCCGAAGCTGTGGTGCCATACCGCGCCAAAAGTTGGTCCACTCTCTTCGGGTCTGCACTGGTTTTTGCCGCGGTCGCTCGTATCCAATCCGCTCTAGCCGCAGGGCTTCCCGGAAAATTTCTGCCGCCGCCGATGGCGAGGTTCTGCGTCGATTGCTTCCGGCCGCGTTGAAGACGTTTGAGCGCAAGATCCGCAACTTCTTCCGCAAAACCGCGAAATGTCGTCCATTTGCCCCCGACAAGCGAGATGATCGGGAAAGGCCGTCCTGCCTGTGGCTCCATCACCGGGGCTGAGTGGTCGCGGCTGATCAGGCCCGGGGAAGAAGCGTCGGATGCCGGCAGCGGGCGAATGCCGCTATAGCTGTAGACTACCTGTTCCCGCTCGAAGCGGAGTCCCGACAAGAGGGATCTCACACTGTCCAGGAAATACTCAATCTCCGGCTCTTCGCAGCGAACATTATCGGGGTCGTCGCAGGGAATGTCGGTGGAGCCGACGAGGGCGAGGCCCAGATAGCTGTAAACCAGACAGATACGGCCATCATCCGCTTCGAAATAGATCATATGGCCGTTCAGGCTGTGCACGAGCTCCGGGTGATCGAGCAGGATATGCGATCCTTTCGTCCCGCCGATCAGCCGCGAGGGCGCGCCGAGCGCTTCATTGACACGATCGATCCACGGGCCGGCTGCGTTGACGACGAGTTTTGGAGAAACGCTAAAAGTGCTCCCGTTCGATCGCTGGAAGGTGAGTTTTCCGTCCGCTGAGGAAACCAGCGTCGTGAAATTCGCGGCCAGCGAGTTTCCGTTCGCTTCAAGCCCATCCATGACGAGTTCGTAGACGAGCCGCTCCGGCCGGCTGATCTTGGCATCATAATAGATACCTCCGGCGACGATTGCCGGGGTGACATGCGGCATCTCCTTCAGTGCCTTCTTTTTCAACAGGAGCCGATGGCGGGGCATGACGCGATTGCGCGATCCGTAGAAGTCGTAGAGTGCGAGCCCGATCTTCACGAGAAGAGCGCCGCGGCTGCGTGGTGCAGTCGTCGAGCCAATCAGAGTCCGCAATGCCGCCCATATGCCGCGCGTCCAGGAGAAAATGGGAATGAACGTCGGCAAGGGGTCGACGCAGTGCGGCGCATTCTTGAGGAGCAAATTCCGTTCGAGCGTTGACTGGGCAACCAGCCCGAACTCACCGGTCTCGAGATATTTGAGGCCGCCGTGGATGAGTCGCGACGGTGCCGCGCTCGTTCCCGAGCCGAAATCGGCCTTATCGACGATGAGGCAGTTGACGCCCTGGGCGGTCAGGTCGCGGAACAATCCCGCCCCGTTGACGCCTGCCCCGAGAATGACGACGTCGATGTCGTTTTCTTGAAGCCGCGCAAAACGCTGTTCCAGATCGGTGGCGATATCGGTCATTGATGTATTGTCCTGGTGAACTGTCTGGAAGCGCCGAGCGTGCGGCGGCTTCGATCTCTACTCTTGGGTTTCGGACGGGACGAGCTTTCCGAGCTTCGGCCAGATCGGCGCCATCGCATCGGCAATCTCGCGAAACAGGCTATATCGAACCTGATAGTCCGCGCTGCGGGATGGATCGGGATAGCAGGTTCTGCCGATCGTGCCGCCCTCGCGCGGATCACTTTGCGGGTCGGCATAGAGGTCGACGCCCGCGCCTGCGCAGAGCGCTGCGCCCCAGGCCGCCGCCTCGTCCGTCTGGGTCACGGTGACCGGCATGCCGAGAACGTCGGCGAACATCTGCACGACGGTTGGATTGCGTGAAATACCGCCGGCGAGCCTTGCCTCGGAGAATTCGAAACCGTCGCGCAGTGCGTCGACATGGATCTTGTGGTTGAAGGCGATGCCTTCCAGGACAGCGCGCAACATGTCGCCCCTGTCGTGCCATCCACCGAGCCCGAAGAACCCTGCGCTCGCCGAGGCGCCATAGGGAGAGCCGAAGAGATAAGGGTGGAAAAGCGCTGTCGATGGACGGCTGAACGCTGCTTCGATTTCAGGCGCAAGCAGCGCATGCACCGACTGTCCGGCCGCCTCGACGCTCATGCGCTCAGTGCTGCACAGTTTGTCGAGAAACCAATCGTAATTGGCCGTCGACGCAGGCGAAATCGACATGTTGTTCCATTGTCCGGGCGCAATGGCGTTACGGCAAAACCACCGCTTGTCGACGCTCGGTTCGCTCGACAAGGTCTCGTTGATCGAATAGGTGCCGGCTATGACGGTGACCACGCCAGAGGCATAACCGCCAGCGCCCAAAGCGGACGCGGTGACGTCGTGAAGACCGGCGACCACGGGAGTCCCCTCCGCCAGGCCTGTCCGTTCCGCGACGGCACGCGTGACACGTCCGACAATCTCGTCAGAACGAGACGCCGGCGGCAAAGCGTGGCTCAACTCGCCCAGCCCGAACAGCCGAAGCGCGTCTTCCGAATAATCCTGGGTTTCGACGTTCGTGAAGGACGTGCTTGCTTCCGTCCGGTCGGTGCCGATCTCGCCTGTAAGGCAGAAGCGCAGCCAATCCTTGCAGCTCAGAATGTGACCGATCTGTTCGAAACGGGAGGGTTCCCTTTCCTTGATCCAGGCGAGAAGGGCTGACGGCGCGGAGACATGCGGAAGCTGCCCGGTCAGCCTTACAGCTTCGTCCGCAACACGGCTTCCCAGCCAGCGGTCGACGACGGATCCTGCCCGGCTGTCGAGCGACAGGATCCCGCGCCCGAGCGGCTTGCGGGACCGATCAAGCAGATAGATGCCGTCACCGTGGGCAGTGGCCGCAACCGCTTGAATGTCGCTCGCGGGGCGATCGCTGAGGCGCACGGCCTCTGCGATTGCGTCGGCTGTCGCGTTCCAGAGTTCGTCCATATCCCGCTCGACGTGGCGGGCCTTGGGCATGAACTGCGTAACACGCCTGCGCGCCACGGCGATCGGCGTACCGTCGACGTCGAAAATCACCGCTTTGGTCACGGTCAAGCCGCTATCGATTCCGAGCAGACTCGGCATTCAGGTTACTCCCACTGGTGAAAACGACGGACCGGCATACGCATGAACCGCTGGACGACGGCATCGCGCATGCGCAGATTCAGGACCGGACCTCGTCGTTCTTGGCAATCACGACATTGATATCCTTGGATCGCATGCGATCGACATGAACGGCCGGCGTCTTGTCATCAACGATGACGACGTCGAATTCTGTCAGCGCCGCGAAGCTGTGCAACGCGCGCCGCTCGAATTTGGTGTGGTCCATGAGAAGGATGCGTTTGACGGCGCAATCGAACATTGCCCGTTTTGTATCGACCAGCTCCGGCGATTGATGGAAGACGATGTCGTCGGTGATCGCGGACATGGAAATGAATGCCACATCCGCCCTCAGCCTGTTGATTTCGTTGATCGTCATGCGCCCCATGAAAGCATTGCACCAATTGTAGTACTGACCTCCGAGGGCCAGCAGCGTGACATCGTGCATTCCCTTCAACGCGTTCATGAGGGTGAGCGAGTTCGTGATCGCCGTCAGCGGGACCTTGGCCGGCAGGTGGGCGGCCATTTGAAGCACCGTGGTGGAATCGTCGAAGAAGATCGCCTGCCCCGGCTCGACAAATTGCATCGCGGCTTTCGCGATCATCTTTTTTTCCGCCGACTGGCGGCTCGAACGGTAGACATCGCTCGATTCGATCAGGCTGGTAGCGGCGGCCGTGACAATGCCGCGCGTCTTCCGGAACAGACCGCGGCTGACCAGTTCGTCCACATCGCGGTGCGCCGTCATCAGGCTTATTCCGAAGCGATCGGTCAGGTCCTCGATGCGCATCGAGCCTTCCGCCATGACCGCCTCTGCGATCATTTGCCGGCGAACGAGCTGGCGGGTATGCCGGCTGTCGCTCGGCAACTCGTCCGGCAGGAGTGCTCCTACGCTTATCTTCTGTGTCACGTTAGCCTCTCTGCCAAATTCCGTGGATCTCAGATCTCCTACTGCGAATGCGGTACCAGGGCAAAGCAGGAGACCAAAGGAGCGGCTGCACGGTGCCGCCTTCCCCGCTGGGTCACGGCAATGAGCGTTCATGAGACCCGCGCGGAAGGAGAAGAGGACGCCGCTGCCGGCGTCCCCTCATATGATTACTGGGCGAGAACGAACGGGCCCGTGTACTTGTCGACGTTATCCTTCGTGATCAGCAGGCAATCGAAGAGCTGCTTTTCGCTCTCGGCGCCGGTCTTGCCAGTCTTGATAACGTTGTCTGCCTGCTTGACGGCCTCCTCAGAGAAAACGGCGACCGGCTGCAGAACGGTGTACTGGAGCTCGCCGGCCTTGATCGCAGCAACGGCGTCTGGAGAACCATCGAAACCGCCGACCTTGATGTTGGCAAGCTTGCCGGCTTCCTTCAGCGCAGCGATTGCGCCGAGCGCCATTTCGTCATTGCCCGAGATCACGCCGATGATGTCGGGATTGGCCTGGAGCATGGACTGCATCTTGTTGTGGCCCTGGGTACGGTCCCAGTTGGCGACTTCCTGAGCGACCTTCTTCA